>CAZHDX010000006.1:0-21189 GCA_964531195.1 uncultured Nitrosopumilaceae archaeon | reverse complement strand
AAATAATTAGCTTATCTGTTTCAATTGTAATTGGAGCGATTAAATCAAAACTTGCAAATCTTAACATAGTTCGAGGAGGTTTGGAAATGGCAGGACTCGGTACAGGCATTGCTTTGGTAGGATATGGAATTGGTTCGGAATTAGCAAATATAGGAATATTAAAAACCTAGTTTTTTTTTAGAACACTTCTATTCGCAATATTGGCAGCAATGGCTCCTGCACCTATACCATTATCAATATTTACTACAGAGAGTCCAAGTGTGCAACTTTGCAACATTGCAGCCAAGGCAGCAACTCCTTTTTCACCATAACCATATCCAACTGAGGAGGGTACGCCGATCACTGGAATATCGACAAGGGAAGAAACTATTGATGCTAAAGCTCCTTCCATTCCCGCAACAACTACAATTGCATCAACTTCTTCGTTAATCATTTTTTTTATTATAGGAAAAACTCTATGTATGCCTGCTATACCTACATCATAACTACATGTACATCTACATCCCATTGCTTCTGCAATTAATCTAGCTTCCTCAGCTATGCCTATATCTGATGTACCTGCTGTCAAAATACCAACACGGCCACCGGTTAGTTTTGAAGAGTTTTTGAAAAAAAGAACAGAAGTAGTATTTTTTCCTGTTTTATTTTTAATTTTATTTTTATTGGAAAAAGTAATAATCTTTCTATAATCATTTTTATTAATTCTAGACATAAGTATAGGATCAGATTTCGAGATGGTTGCGAGTAATATTTTCTTTAAATCTATCAATTGTTTTTTTTCCGCAAAAACTACTTCGGGAATCCCTCGTCGGAATTTCCTACCTATATCAAATTTTGCAAAATTCTCAACTTTTTCTATAGCATATAAGGAAAGTAGTTTTTTTGCTTCAATTACAGATAACTTTCCTTTTTCGAGTGATTCTAGTATTTCTATAAGATTCAATGATGTTGACATTTTAGGATCTAGTTAAAAATTTAATCAGAGAGGCAATCCAGAAATAGCCGTCTTTACACTATCTACCCCTTTTTTGAACCATTCTTTTTCATAAGAATCTAGTTCTAATTCAATAATTTTCTCTACTCCATTTTTACCTATAACTGCAGGTACACCAATGGTAACATCTGAGTGGCCATATTCACCTTCAAGGTACGTTGATACGGGGATTACTTGTTTTGTATTTCTAACTACTGCTTCAATAATAGATGAGATTGCATTTCCTGGAGCATGTACTGTCGCACCTTTTAGCTCTATCACTTTGGCTGCAACTTGTCTAGTTTCTTGTACAATTTCATCGAGTTTTTGTTTTTGTAAAAGTGATGTAAGTGGAATTCCCGATACTGTAGAATATCTAACTAGAGGTAACATATTTTCACCATGTTCACCAATTACTAGAGCTCTAATGGAATTGCGAGAGAAACTTGTTGCTTGATGAACAAATTGCACAAATCTTGATAAATCAAGCATGCCACCCATTCCGATTACTCGGTTCTTTTCAAAGCCAGATATTTTATAAGTCAAATATGCCATTGGATCAAGAGGATTTGTAACTGGGATAATGACAGAATCTTTTGCATGTTGCTTAATGTTTTCAACAACACCTTTAGTGATGGACGCATTTATTTTTAGAAGATCCATTCTCGTCATTCCTGGTTTTCTTCCGGAGCCTGCTACAACAACTACAATTTCAGAATTTTTCATTTCATTATAATCATTTGAACCACGTATATTCACATCAATTCCTTTTTCTGAAAGCATGTGGTTAAGATCCATGGCTTCTCCTTGTGGCAAACCTTGTACAACATCCAAAAGAAGAATTTCATCTGAAAGTTTTTTCATTGCTGTAAAAAGTGCAGCTGCACCTCCTACCTTACCAGAACCTACAATAGTTATCATAAACAGCCCTGATTTTAATCGTTAATTAAACTTCACTATTATTAACAGAATTCTAAATAATTTTAATTATTGATAAAACTAGAAATGATTCGAGTAAAATTACAATTTATATGCATTCTGATGAGTCTACAAATCTATGGTATTAATAATAGATCCACAAGTAACAAGAATTTAAGGAGATATGTTACTTTCATCTCTGATAAACAATGGTGCAAACAAATCAAAAATAATTGATAAAATATATACATCAGAAAATTATCTTTCAGGATCCAAAATTCAAAAAATTGACTTTGAAAAAATTGTTAAAAATGGAATAGAGGCAACTCAAATCCATCTTGAAATAAATGAAAACATACATCAACGTAAAGGCACAGATATTCAAGAATGCATATTGCTTACCTCTGATAAAATTGGACTATCCGAGCAAGCACAAGTTTTTGCTAAAGAAAGCATTAAATCGTTAATAAAAGCAGAATCAAAAATTCATGGAGAGTCGATAGAATCAATTCATTTTCATGAGGCATCAAGTCTGGATACTGTAATTGATATAATTGGTACAGCAGCAGCTTTAGATGATTTAAACTTATTTTCAGACGAAGTAATTTCTATGCCAGTCGCGGTAGGTAGTGGCACACATACATTTTCGCATGGAACCGTTTCAAATCCTGCTAGTGCAATTTTAGAAATTTTTCGAAATTCTAACATAATGATTTCTGGCGGAAATGTTAATGAGGAACTGACTACTCCAACGGGAGCAAGTCTTCTTGTAAACCTTGCAGATACTTGTTTACAATTTTATCCATTGATCAAGGTAAAAGCTGTTGGCTATGGAGCAGGAAAGAAAAACTTTGATGCATTTGCAAATGTGCTTAAAATTATAAACTGCGACAAAACAGATCAATTTTATCAAGATTCTGTCCAAATAATTGAGACGAATTTAGATGACGTTTCTGGTGAAATTTTAGGTCACATGATTGATAAAATTGTTGCAGTTGGAGCAAAAGATGTTACCGTTGCTCCTGCCATAACGAAGAAAGGTAGACCAACTAATCTAGTTTCAATAATATGTGATTCTGATTCAATGAATGGTATTCTGGATACATTAGTTTCTGAGACTGGCACCTTAGGAGTAAGAATAAGATCGTCTTCAAGATATATAGTTCCACGAATATCCATTTCAGTGCCCGTAACAATACATGGTAAAGATTTCACAGTAAGATGTAAAATGGTAAAAATTTTGGATGTTGTAAAACACTACAAGGTAGAAGCAACAGATGTGCAATTCGTAGCAAGTTCACTTTCAATATCATTTATTGAAGCAAATGAGTTAATTAGAAGCGAGGTAAAACGCAAGCTGAATTTAAAATGACCAAACTAGATGAATTAATTAATTGGTTTTATGGAAAATCTAAGATACTTGTTGCCCTGTCAGGAGGAGTAGACAGTGCTCTTGTTGCATACGCTGCTCATAAAGCACTCGGAGATTTTGCAATTGCCGTAACAGCTGATTATAAGACACTTGCAAAAGAAGAATTAGAATCGGCAGAAAAGATCTGTTCGGAAATTGGAATTAGACATATAATAATACAGTATAATGAGCTTGAAAACCCTGATTTTATAAAAAATGATAAAAATAGGTGTTTCTATTGTCGCAGCGAGCTATCAGAACATCTCAAAGAAGTAGCTAGAGGAGAGGAGGCAAACACCGTTGTCGACGGTACTAATCTAGACGACTTAGGTGAATACAGGCCTGGTATAATAGCTCTAAAAGAAAATAAGATCAAGAGTCCTCTAATAGAAATAGGATTTACAAAAAAAGAAGTTAGAGAGTATGCAGAGAAAGTGGGTTTAACTGTATATGATAGACCTTCAAACTCTTGCCTCGCTTCTCGTATTCCGTGGGGACAGAAAGTAACCGCAGAAAGACTTGCAAGAATTGAGATGGGAGAAATTATAGTCAAGCAATTTTTTAAAGTAAAGCAGGTTCGTGTTCGTGATCTCGATGGTATTGCAAAAATAGAAGTAAATCAAGAAGAGATACATTTGCTTTCAGATCAAAATAAATTTTTAAAACTTGATGAAAAACTAAAACAGATAGGATTTAATTCTGTTTTGATTGATAAAGAAGGTTACAGACCAGGAAAACTTAATGTGATTATTGATTGATATATCTTGACAACGCCGCATCAACTCCAATTCATGAAAAAGTAATTTCGGAAATGATTCCTTATTTTAAGGAACAATATGGAAATCCCTCGTCAATTCATGCGTATGGCCGTTTTGCTAACAATGCTATTCAGTTGGCACGAAAGAGAATTGCTTCTCTAATAAATGCGCAAAGCAATGAAATTCTCTTAACATCTGGAGGTACAGAATCAAATAACACTGCGCTTTATGGAATTGCACATAATAAGAAAGGCAAACATATCATCACATCATCTATCGAACATGATGCAATAATACAACCATGCAACAATTTAAAAAAAGAAGGATTTCAGATTACATATTTACCTGTTGACAAGTATGGTTTTGTAAATCCTGAACATATTGAGAGAGAAATCTCTTCTGATACTGTTCTTGTCAGCATAATGTTTGCAAATAATGAAGTTGGAACAATCCAACCAGTCAAAGAGATTGGAAAGATTACTTCTGAAAAAAAGGTTTTGTTTCATACAGACGCGGTACAGGCTATAGGAAAAACTCCAATTGATGTAAAAGAATTTAGTGTCGATTTGCTGTCAATGTCCTCTCACAAAATAAATGGTCCTAAGGGAATTGGGGCTTTGTACATTCGAAAAGGTATCAACATAAATCCTCTCATTTTAGGAGGAGGTCAGGAAAATGGTCTAAGATCAGGAACAGAAAACGTAGCTGGAATAGTTGGTTTTGGAATGGCATGTGAACTAGCTAAGCAAAATATGAATCAAAATCAAGAACACTTCAAAAAACTAGGGACGAAATTGATTTCGGATATAATTAATGAAATACCACATACAAAATTAAATGGACATCCTGAAAAGAGAATACCAAATAATGTTCATTTAACGTTTCTTGGCGTTAACGGCGAGGATCTAATCATTAAACTTGATGAAAATAAAGTTGCTGCATCTACTGGCTCTGCTTGTTCTGTAAGGGTACAAAAGGCATCTCATGTCCTTAAAGCAATGGGTTTTTCTCACGAAGAAATAACAGGTTCTTTGCGATTGACAATCGGAATAACAAATACGGAGGAGGAAGTTAATTATGTCATTAAAGTTTTAAAAAAAGTTGTAAAAGAATTACGAGCAGTTTCACCATACAAAGGAAAATATAATTTCAACTAGAATAAAATCTGAAATCAAGTAATTCTACAAACTTAGAGAGATTTATCAATCTCCATAGAAAACTTTGTTTTTGGTATGAGAGGGACTCCATCGTCCAGCTGATTCCATAGAAAAATTTCTGCTGTGAATTTTCCTGAGGAAGTAGGAGTCCAGGAAAGTTTTGCTGCGTCTTCTCCATGTGAAGCAACACTTCCATCTTTTATTTTGAGATACACAACTTTGTCATCTGCGTCTTTTATTTGCAAGATATAAGTGTAAATTTGAGCAGTATTATCTTCGTTCGAAATATCTGTTGCAAAAATAAGATCTTTTCCTACTTTCGGATTTTGTAAAAAGGGTCTGTTAGATGTGTCTGTGATTTTTGAATTTACATTGATTTTACTAAGAGGAATTCCAGTTAATGGGGATCCCTGTGGAGAAGATGGTCCCTGAGTAGAAGAAGGTGTCTGACCAGAGGAAGAAGTTTGAGTTGATGAGGATATCTGAGTCAGACCTACAACCACTGAACGTCCTAAATCATCCTTAAAATCATGATACCATGCTTGAATACTTCCACCTATTGGTGAGATAAGCTTAGTTCCATCTTCGTTACAAATTTGCGATGGCATGTTGAAACTCCCCTTAAAAATACCAGTACCCGGTCCAGTTTCGGTAAGAGTGAATCCTGTCGCGGCCAATCCTCCATACGTAATACCATTAATAGTACAATGATGAAATCGGAATCCTTTAATCCAAACTTCTAAGAGTATGTTTCCACTTGAACCGCCAACTGTATCATCTGCGAGTGAGCCAGGATTATTTACAGTTGTATAAGTCTGAATTGTATCCTGATCGGTACTCAGATCAGAATCTGTCAAAGTTAAGAAAACAGGTTGACCGAGTCTATAACTTTGAGAATCAAGAGATACAACTCCCTTGTGTGTTTGGATATCAGATTTTGAAGTCACAATGGTATTGCCACCACTAATTGTAACACCTGAAACTGAAAAATTTATACCCTTATTATCAACAAGCTGATCATTTACTAAAAATTTTATGCTTTGACCAAATGTATGCAGGCTTTTGATCAAACTTGGATCAAATTGATTTAATTGGTTAGTTATTACATATTCCATCGTACCTACAAAGACACCATAATTGCTTGCGCTTTGTGCGCAGTCCCAGCTGTATATTTGGTTATTAATTTTTTGATTATCGTTATTTCCAAATAAGAACAAATCAAAAACGATTTCTTGAGGATCAGTTTCACGACATATTGTTCCTCCATTGACAGGGTTTCCAGGTGCAGCCAGATTAATGTCTACAAAGATCTCCGAGGACGGTTGGACTCCAGTGATTGAAGTTATATCAGCGTTACTAATCTGAACAATTCCATTTCCTGTTGAAATACTACCCGGAGAAAGAATTTGTACATGATTATTTCCCAAAGAACCAAAGTATAGTGTCATGCTTGTGTCGGAAAAAGAATTAACACCAAGTTGTAGCTGAAATGAGCGTAAATCATAGTTTATCCAATCAGTTCCCTGCGAGTTTGGTTTACTTGTATCAATAAACAGGTTTTGTAAAGCTTGTGCTGTTATTCCTAGATTTAGAGTAATTTTCTTAAATGGGCCATTAGGCGAATTCATTGAATCGACTATTAATCTTGCAGAATTTTTGTCTGGAATAGTGGATGGAGCGGGTATTGGCGAAGCAAAACCTGAAGAGCTGCTATAGAATTGCACATCTGAAGCACTATTCAGAGTAAATGGATTACCGAACTTTAATGCAGGAATTATTGCAGAGCTTCTAAAATCATCTAAATGTTCAATAATTGCTGAATTAAAGTTTTGATCATTATCTTGAAGTGTTATAGTTTGTTTTGTACCAGCAATAGGTTGTCCGTTTGGAGCCCCAACAGATATGCTTCCAGTATCTGTTCCAGATAGGATTGAAGTAGAGATTAAATTATATGAAATAGTACCTGATTGAAATCTAGGAGCATTACTTAAAATTCCAATTGTTGATTTACTAACATAATCGCTTTGAAAAATTCCTGAATTAGGAGATGTTTCTACAAAGGTTACAAGATTATTATAATTAATTCCACTTGAAGTCAAAGATGATGCAGTCTGAAGTTGATTTGTTCTCAACTCTACAGCAGAGCCAAGATTCATCTCAACGTGGCCATTATCTCTGAAACCAAGAATGTTAAGGTTGGGAAAAAGATTTACTAATCCAGATGGTGCAGAACCAGACTCCGGAAATGCTTGGTAAAAAGTTGCTGCAGGAGAATTTATGTTAAAGGTCCATGAATTTATTGCGGTCGGATCTTCATTAAGTTGCATATCATTAATAGTTGCAAAAACATCAGAGCTTTGTGGATAACCAGTTCTATCTAGTTTCATTGATATGTCAGTCATGTCATCATATGTCAAATCAACGGATTCAGAACCTCCTGCCTTATCGTATTCTATCGACACATTGTTACTAAAAGTAAAGAGTTGGATAAATGGCCAAGCATTAGGGTTAATTCCAATTTGACCAGGATTTACTTTGGGATTCATGTTAAGACTAGGAGTGTTTCTGATCACACTCATTTGAGTAAGTACTGAAGTTGGACTGCCTGTACAAGCATTAAAAGATGAAGTACCCTGCGTTGCGCCAGTTATTCCAACAGAATTGGGTATGGCGATACCATCAGTCTGTGAGAAGCTGACACCTAAAACAGCAGCATCAGTGCTTCTGTCACAAAAAGCTCCAAAATCTAGATTCTCACCTGCCACCCCTCCTAATGAGATTTGATCTGCTTGTTTTGCTTTGTCAACATTAGCGAAAAATGCATACCAGTTTCCACTAGAACCTTGAACCATTCTAAGCTGCTTTCCGTTCAGTGTAACTTGTGGTTCTCCTTGTTGTTGATCGATTGGATTTATGTTACTATCTTTAACAATTACTTCAACTACCATTGCACCTGAAAAATGATTTTCAAAAAAACTATTTTCTGCAGATACAAATAGATCTGGATGATCTGAATATGCCTGTATATTAAGGAGAGATAATGGGGTCGACAAAAGAATTACTATTAATGAAGAAGCCAAAAATTTATGCAATTATACTCTACTCTTATAAGACAAACAGAACTTGCAAATATTGTTATCTAATGAATTGTACTTTTTTACCAAGTATTATACTTACGAATTCAAAATATGCTAAGTTTTAACTAATATTAACTTTCAACTTTTTACTATGAAGAAATTAAAATTTTTGCTAATAATCAGTGCAGTTTTAACAATAATAGGAATAGGGCTCACAATTTATGAATTTCAGGTAATAAACGAAAATGTTGCAAATAAACAGCAAAACCTCACAGCAGGTGAATCAATGATTTTAACAAAAAGCCTCAATAAAGAAAAAAATCAAGATGGAGTTTATCTTATTCAAGTTACTGATTTTAATGAAAATGATAAGCTAACATTGACAGTTTTTAATCCAACAGACACAATTATTATATCAAAATCAATAACAATTAATCCTATACAAGAAAATTTTTTGATCAATCTTAGTGGCAATTATACAATTCAAATAGAAAATAAAGGAACCAATGAAGTTCAAGCGTTGGTAGCAATAGGGAGCAACCCTAAGAATGTTTCCTCTTTAGACATTATAGGATTTATTTTACTCTTAATAGGATTGGTTGGAGTTGTGCTAGGATTAATATATTTTCTCAGGATTCGTGGTAAAACAAGCGTTAGTTAAGGTATTGATCAAGCTCTGTCAAACCATCAACTATACCTGAAAAATTTTCATCGCTTTCCATAATTTTATCTAACATATTCTTATCGAGAGAAAAAATTGTTTGATTTTTTTCTTGAGTCGTCTTAACAAAATGATGTTGAATTAGATAAGATAGTCTTTCTTTTATTACTAATTCTGATATTTGTAATTTCTCTGAAAGATATGAGGAATCCTTGCTTCCGTTTTCAAGTTCCAATAAAATAGCAGATACGTTAGGATCTAATAGAATTTCAAGCATTTTTCGTTTATCAAGATTCTCATTCATTTTTATCGTTGCTTTAAGGAACCCAATATTTTCTTTTTGTGTGAAATAAAATCAATTATCAATATTTTATCTATATTTTCAGGATTAATATAATAAGCCCTTCCCTTAAGCTGTTTTTCTAATTCCTCCACATAACTCAAGAGTTCGACTTCTTCGCTTACGACAATAGTGTCAATTTCAATTCCTTCACGTCTACATTTTTTTGCCTCAAAAAGGGTCTTAGCGTTAACAACTGGATCGACTTGTTTGTACCTATAGCAAAGGTAAACCTGTTCATCTCCAATTTGTAGATGTATATCTCGTTCGCTTTGTAATTTTGAAAGAGTAGAATTATCTGGTTTATAAAAGTGTGAATAGGGTTTATCAGAAAGTATTTCTTTTTTTTGAGATTCATCATCAATGAAACAGGCACTAGGTTGTCCATCGGTTATCAGAACTATTTTTTTATTTTGAGATCTATCATGTTTTAAAATTTTAAGCGCCAATCTAAATGCTGCTTGGTAATTTGTATAATGTAAAAAATTGTCATTAGCATCATATGTTTTCAAATATGGTATATCAAACGAATTTATTTCAGATGCAAAAGATCCAAAGCCTACGATATATATGGAGTCGTTGGGGGAAAATTTTTTATTTAAAACATAAAGAGCCCATAGTGCTTTTTTCGCAGCTTCTATTCTACTTCCTTCACCTGAACTAACAGAATATTTCATTGTGGAACTAAGATCAATACAATACACAATTGCAGTTTTGGTTTCTTCAAATGTTTCAAATTCTTCAAAATCCTCAAAGTTAAGAGTAATTGGAAATTCAATGTGTGAAGATTTTTTATTTCTTTGAATAAAATTTTGCAAAGTTTTTGGAATATTAAGATTTTTTATTTCATTGCCAATTTCTAATTTTTTTGAAGTATCCATAATGAGGTCACCATTGCCCAAATTTTTCGTTTCATGAAAACCAAATTCTCCTTGTTCTATAAGTTGCATTACATCTCGAAGGAGTTTTGCACCAATCTCAAAAAATGCTTTATTTGTTAGCCATTTTTTTTTATCTTTTAGATAACCCATTTTTTGTAAATATTTTGTTATTGGTTCTTCAATGTTTTCAATAGTTTGCACTTTATCTTGAGCTTGATCTATTGATTGTTCATTTGATCTTTGATTAATTCCTTCCAATATTTGATTAAGTTCCTGAATATTGGGTGTTTTTTCCTTTAAAATTTGCTTAGCTATTGTCTGAAGAGCGGATTTTAGTGCACTATTCGATATATCCGTACTAGGTTTTTTTTTATCGGTTTCTTGATTTAAAAAATATATAAAATTTTTTGTATTAAGCAGCGACAAAACCCGCCTCTTTTTTATCTAAAATTTTTGGTTCTAACCAATACAAACCTTCCAATATTATCTCGATAATTGCAGCCCGGAATTCGTTAGTTAAGTTTTCGGAAATATCTAGATGTTCAGTTTTAATGTCATATTGTTGTGCAATTTTATTGAAATCTTTTTGTTCTATCAATATTTTTGCATACATAGCTCCAATGAGATTTTGTACAGTTTCAAAATTCTTTAATTGACTTTCGTAGGAGTTTTGCATACTATTTAATCCTAAAATTTGTTGTGAAACTTGAAAAGTATTAGTTCCAAATTCTTGTTTAATCTTCTCTAAGATAGAAGCATCTATTTCTTTTACATACTCAAGTGAAATTTCTTTAAGAGAGGAAGCAATTAGATCTTTCAGTATTTTTTCTCTATTAATGATAGTATCATCCATTTCTGACAATTCAAATTTTGTGGCTTGGGTTATGCAAAATATATCGGAAGGTCTAGGTATTGCAATAACATCATGCAAAACAGATCTTGTTCTTTCAGCTTCACCAACAAGAAGTTCAAGGCTGTGCACACCCATACGAACACTTACTCCCTTGTCCTGATTAATTTCATTACTTGCTCGAGCATTTTGGATTATTTTTGCTAAAATTCTTAGCATGAAAATAGGAATAAATGAATTTGAAATTTTTGCCTCTTGGAGAATGATTAGCATTTCTTGTTCTGTTGTATGGGGATAATGAGTATGAATGTGACTTTTTAGTCTATCATATAGTGGTTCAATTATTTTACCAGAATGAGTATAATCAATTGGATTTGCAGTAGAGAAAAATACAGTTTTTGGTTCAAAAATAACTGGAAAAGCACCTGTAGTGAACTTGCCTTCTTGAAGAACCGAAAGTAGTGCAACTTGCTTTCTTGTATCTAGTACGGGTAACTCATCAATGCAAAATAGACCGTGCTTTGCTTGCATCAACTGTCCAGGAGAATAAGATTCAATCTGATACATTTCTGTCCCTTTTTTTATAATTTTAATTGCGTCGATTTGTCCAACAAGATCTTTTACTGAGATATCAGGTGTTGCTAGCACATACTTGTATCTATTTTTGCCTTCAATCCATTCTATTTTAGTGTCAAGATTGTTGTTACGAATTTTTTCCATACTTTCAGATTCCATGTAAAATTTTGGAGTAAAATTGAAGTTCTCTACGTCGTTCAATAAAGAGATCATTATTTCTTTTGGTAGATCCATCGGAGAATCATTAGTTATGCTTCCTTTGAGAACTGGTATGGGGGACAAGAGATTCTCAGAAATTATTTGAGCAATATTTGTTTTTGCCTGTCCAATTTGTCCCACTAACATAATATCATGACATGCTAGTATTGCTCTATCAAGTGCAGGAATAACGTCATTTTCGAACCCAATAATTCCAGGATACTTTGGTTGATTTGTTCTCATTTTCGAAATAAGGTTTTGTCTAAGCTGTTCTTTTGCCCCAATTAGCTTGTAGTTTATTTCGAGGAGATCACCCAGAGTCTTGATTTGTTTATAATCCTCAGGAAGACCAGCCATCACTTCTGTATATTTTGGCAGTGAGGAATAACATCTATTTACAAGATTTTCAAGTTCCTGTGCCAATATCTTAAATTAACCTGAATTGCGATTTAAAGTATTGTTTGCTTTAGCATGGTTTTTATCCGGGTTATAGGAAATTTTGTTTTACTTGGCTGCACAAGAATATAGACACATTGTAAGAATTGCGGGGAAAGATGTTCCCGGAGCAAAGAAAGTGATCATAGGAGTTAGTCAAGTAAGGGGTATAGGATATAACTTTGCTAAAGCTATTTTAGATGTTCTTAAAATAGATCAAAATAGTAATATCGGATTTCTTAATGAATCTCAAGTTGAAGAAATAGAAAAAGTAATGAGAAATCCATCATCAATTAATGTTCCAGCATGGTTTCTAAATAGAAGAAAAGATATTGATTCCGGAGAAAACCTGCATCTGATAACTTCAGATATTGAATTTAATGTTAGAAATGATATTGAACGAGAAAAAAATACAAACAGTTGGAGAGGTTTTCGTCACACTTACGGCTTAAAGGTAAGAGGTCAAAGAACTCGCACAACTGGCAGAAAGGGTGGAGCAGTGGGTGTTCGCAAGGGCGGTAAAATTCTTCCACCTGGTGCAACACCTGAGGGAACGCCAGCTACATCTGAAGGAGCAGCGGCACCAGCAGCACCAGCAAAGGGAGCAGCGACACCAGCAGCACCAGCAAAGGGAGCAGCGGCACCAGCAGCACCAGCAAAGGGAGCAGCGGCACCAAAAGATGCAAAGCCTGCTGAGAAGAAACCAGCAAAATAGGTGTTTTGATTGGGAGATCCTAAAAATCCACGCAAGATTTGGAGAAAACCAAAACGTCCGTTAAACTATGATTTACTTAACGAAGAACTCTACGTGTTGGGAACTTTTGGACTAAAAAATAAAAGAGAGCTTTGGAAAGCCCATACAGAATTATCACGAGTAAGAAAACAAGCTAGGTCACTATTGGCTTTAACACAAGAGGTGAGAGAGAGAAAAGAACCAACTTTAATGAAGTCATTAGTTAAGGCAGGATATGTAAGAGAAAACTCAACACTTGATGATGTTTTGAATTTAAAAGTAACAGATCTCCTTTCTCGCAGATTACAAACTATAGTACAGAAAAAAGGTCTAATAAAAAGTCCATATCAAGCAAGACAAGCAGTAGTACACGGTCATGTAATGATCGGAAGTAGAGTAGTAACAATTCCCTCTTACACTGTAGAAGTGGATGAAGAAAATGAAGTTCACTTGACTTCGGAAATAAGCGGAAAAGGAAAGAAACCACAAGTTGAATCTAATGCAGGCGAACAGCCAAACGAGTAAGACTAACTTACACGCAATTATTATTATTAAGCAGTACTAGGTAAAATATCGTATGTGCTCGATTATTGGCTATCTTGGCGACGTGTCAGCCGCACCTATATTAGTTAAGGGACTGAAAAGGATGGAATATAGAGGATATGATAGCGTAGGTGTTGCTACAATTTCCAAGAATCAGATTCTGGTAAAAAAAGGAATCGGGAAAGTTGCAGAAGTAAACAATGCAGTGAAACTAGATACATTGTCAGGCATGGTAGGCATAGGACATACAAGATGGGCTACACATGGAGGTGTAACTGAAACAAATGCACATCCACACCCTTCAGGTTCTGGCGAAGTTGCAATAGTACATAATGGGATAATAGATAATTTTCAAGAGCTAAAAAAAGATTTACAGATGAAAGGATTTTTGTTTAAAAGTGAGACAGATAGTGAAGTAATTGCAAATCTCTTGCAATATAATTTTGATCAATCAAGAGATATTAAAAAAGCTATGATTCAAACCGTATCATTACTAAAGGGAAATTATGCTTTTGTCGCTGCATTTGAAGATGGTACACTTACAGCAGCAAGGTTTCATGAACCATTAATAATAGGAGTTGGGAAAAGTGGCTATTTTATTTCTAGTGATGTTTTGGGATTTGTAGAACATACAGATGAGGTAATATATCCAGATAATCGCGAGTTAGTAATTATTAATTGGAACAAGATTCAATTTTTTGATTTTGATGGCAATCCAGTACAACACCAGATAACAAAAGTCTCAAAAGAACTTGCTGATGTTTACAAAGGAGATTATGCACATTTTACCCTTAAAGAGATTTCTGAACAACCTGATACAATATCGAGGGCTGGAGATACAACTAAGGTAGAGCTTGAATTGGCCACCGAGTTTGTAAAACATGCAAAAAATGTTTACCTAACGGGAAGCGGTACCAGCTATAATGCAGCTCTTGTAGCAAAATACATCTTTTCAAAATATGCAAAAATAAAGATTGAACCTATATTATCTAGCGAAGTAGCACATTCTCCAAATAATTTTGAACAGCAATCAATTCTTATCGCACTATCTCAAAGTGGAGAAAGTGCAGATGTATTAGAGGCTGTCAAGATTGCCCAAAAAGAAGGGGCAAAAATCATATCTATTGTCAATATGATGACATCATCATTATCTAGATTATCTTCTATTTCAATTGGCTTGGATTGTGGACCTGAAATTGGAGTTGCTGCCACAAAAAGTTTTACATCACAAATTTCCATTCTGTATAAAATTGCTGACAGATTATGTAATGGATGTATTGGATTAGACCTTGAGAAGGTTTCAGAGTGTATTTCAAAGATACTATATGATCATTCTAAGATTAAAGACATTGCAAAGAAGCTCGAAGCAATCTCAGATATCTATGTTCTTGGCAGAGGAATTCATTATGCGATTGCTTCTGAGGCATCATTAAAACTTAAAGAATTAACATATATTCATGCGGAAGGACTCCCTGGGGGAGAATTGAAACATGGGCCATTGGCATTAATGGATTCAAATGTATTTGTCATAATAATAAATCCTAATGATTCTACTTATGTCGATACCCTAGCCAGCGCTCATCAAATAAAAGCTCGTGGAGCAAAAATAATTGGGATCTCAGACAAGCCAAACGAGATTTACGATTATTGGATGGAGATTCCAACCATAAATGAAGCTCTATTCCCACTTATTGAAATAATTCCAATTCAACTTTTGGCCTATTATTCTGCTCTTGAAAAGAAAACAGATCCTGATTATCCAAGAAACTTGGCAAAGTCTGTTACTGTGAAGTAATTCTATCATATTCTCTTTCTGTTAACAAAAGTAATTTTTTTGAATCAATTCCAGTTTTTAACATAGCTCCTATTGAAGCACCCCCTGCACCTGCGCCTTCTTTTACAAATCCTTCCCCATAAGATCTGAGTCCCTGGATTTTTGATTGACTCAATTGTAATTTTGCAACAAGAATTGGAATATCTGAGATCTGTTTTATTATATTTAGAATGTCTGCGGTCTTATCATCGACAATGTAAGAAGTAGTACCTACGGCAATGTTTTTTTCATTAAAACCAGTATTTTTTGCAAACGCCAGAATTGCTGCCATTTGTGTGCCTCCTGCTAAAATTACATTTGTAGATTCAGAAGCTGTACCAAGTATTCCCGCAACAGTAGGTATCATAGGATCTCCTACTTGCGCTAAGATATCAAAAGGATCGTTTGATGTTAGCCTTTTTAATGCAGTTTGTACGACTTGTTTTTTTAACGTCAAAGGGTTTTGAGGCATACTACTGCTCACTGTTCCATTTACTCCAAGTCCTGACATCACTGCGAATGCTGTTGTAGTACCCCCAGGAATACTTTCTCCGATTATCAGACAATCAGTCGAAGAGCCAAGAGATCTACCCACTATTCTTCCATATTCTACTGCTTTTCTTACAGAATCTTGATCCAGTCCTTGTTCTTGAGATATATTTTTTCCAGGCGTTAATCCAAGTTCTAAGCATGGAAGTTTTGGTACAACTTTACTTCCTGCATTAATCACAAAGGCTGGTATACTTGCTGCTTCAAGAGCAGTCTTTGTAATAATTGCCGGGGTTGGTTTCCCATCAGGGGTCATAGGTATCGCATCAATGGATTTACAATATCCGTAATGAAGATATTCTGCGTCTGCCGCAGCTGTAAACTTTAGGAGATCAGGGTTTGCGCCAGCAACCGTAATTCCAGGAATCTCACAAGTGGCAGTATAAGAAATTACTAGGGAAAAAATAGAATTCTTATGTTCAGTCCTATTAACAAAATCAATTCCTCTTTGGATGTTTCCTAAAATTTCAATGTCTTGCACTTTATTCACTGTTCATGAATTCAAGAAATTCTTGTTCTGTTCTTGGTTGAAGGACAAAGTTTGTCTTTTTTTCTCTTCCTATCGTGGAGGATGGGGAATTTCCATAATTGTGCCCAGGAAAAAGCTCTAATTTGTCTTCCATTTTACAAATAATATTAAATAAACTATGATAGAGTTCTCTTGCATCTCCGCCTGGTAGATCAATTCTTCCACAATTCCCTACAAAAAGTGTGTCACCTGAAAAAATTTTTCCATCACCTACTAAACAGATACTATCTTTTGAATGTCCAGGAGTATGAAAAACTGTTAGTTGAGAATTTCCAAATATTATTTTATCTTCATTAGAAACTGAGATATCATTTTTTAGAGTAGAAGCAACATGTTGTATTACTTTTGCACCAGTAATTTGTTTGAGTGCGTCATTACCGATAGTGTGATCAAAATGGTGATGTGTGTTTACAATGTATTTTATCTTTAGATTATTCTTTTCTATTATTTTTTGAATGTCTTCAATATCCCAAGAGGGATCTACAATTATAGCAAAATCAGTATCCTCATCTTTTATAATATAAGTGAAATTTTGCATATTACCTACTTGAAGTTGATGAACTTTCACAATACACCAACTTCGGCTTCTGGCGGTATACCAATTTTTTCAACTATAATGATTCCACACTTGTCTGTCCTTTTTGGTAAACCTATTTTCATTCTGTGAAAGGTGATAGTTACATCAGCCTGGACACATTTATGGCTTGAATCACCTGTATCCGGATTTAGACCGGACGGTACATCTATAGAGAGTTTGAATGCTTTTAGTTTATTTATAAAATCAATTGCTGATGAGTAAGGTTCACGTATAGTGCCAAATATTCCTGTCCCTAAAATTCCATCAATCACAATATCAGCTTGTAGATCGAGATTGCTCACATCAGATGTAATTATCAAGTCTATTGAATTCATCTTTTCAAGTATTATCCAGTTTGTTCGTGCTTCTTCAGTCTTTATTTTATTAGGATTCCCAAGCAACACGACTTTGATATTAGAGCCAAATCCTGCAAGATGTCTGGCAACTACTAAAGCATCACCACCGTTGTTCCCAAGTCCAGCAAAAACCAGAATTTTTTTTGATGAAATATCAGGAAATTTTTCAGATAAATATCGAATAGCTGCAGCGCCAGCATTTTCCATCATAAGTTTTCGTTGAAATCCCATCTGATGACTATTCTCCTCTATTTGCATCATTTGTTTCACAGTTATATACATAGGATAATTCAAAATTATGTCAAATAAGGGCTTTACCAAACGACTTTATTTTAGTTTTTTAACTAATCAATCATGACCTTAAAGAACGTTAGATCTTCATTTTCCAAAATATCAAAATCACTAAGTATTATTCAAAATTCCCGTGAATATACTATAAAGAAAACAAGAGATGTTGTTATCTTATGCAGTCAAGCAATAATTTCTGCTCATAAATTAGATGTAACATGTGCAAAAGAAAAGGCAACTAAGGCAAAACAGATTCTTGACGAAATAAGAAAACGATCTACTAATGAACTATATAAATATCTGATGACTTCGGAGCAAGAACTTGTAGAGGCTTTTGCATTTCTAGCTATAGTTGAAGGAAAAGAAATACCCTCTATGGAATCGTTGGGAGTAAGAGGAGAATCATACATTTTAGGATTGCTTGATTGTATTGGAGAGTTAAAGAGATTAGTTTATGACAGAATTAGAATGGGAAAGGTCAAGGATGCTGCTAGATTCTTTGAGGTAATGGAAAGTCTCTATCTTTTATCATATCCTTTTGCAATCTACGATAAATTAGTAAATGAAACAAGAAGAAAACTTGATGTCAATAGAATATTGATAGAGGACACACGATCTGCTCTAACTGAAGAGATAAGACGTTCTGCTCTTATAGATTCAATAAACAAGTTAAAAAAAAATCATCTCAAGTAAATTATCATTAACATTTTCAAAATGTTATATCATATGTATTATTTTGTAAACATCCTTTAGAATTATAATATCACCTTAGTGCGGGAGAAGGGATTTGAACCCTCGAAATCCTAAGATACTAGCCCCTCAAGCTAGCGCCTTTGGCCAGGCTGGGCGACTCCCGCATTATGCAAATACCCATGTATGGTTTTTATAAGCCTTGATTACTTTTTGGAAATATGTTAATTCCAGTCCGATGTTTTACCTGCGGAAATTTGATAGCTGATAAATTTCGAGATTATCAAGCTAGGGTAAAAGCTGGAGAAGATCCTGCAAAAGTTCTTGATTCGTTTGGATTTAAAAGATATTGTTGCAGAACGATGTTGTTAACATCAGTTGAGACAATTCATCAAGTTATCCCATTCTACGAAGCAATTCGAAGAAGACAGCAAGAAGTACAATCTGAGCTAGAATAGGATGCCTAAAATTACTTCCATAAAAGGAAGATTGCTCTACAATAGTAGAGGCGCTAAAACAATTGAAGTTGATATTGTTTCAGAGAAATCACATCTTGGCAGAGCTTGTGCTCCTTCGGGAGCCAGTGTTGGAAAGCATGAGGCATTAAGTTTTCCTAAAAATAGTCCAGAAAAAAGTCTATCAGTGCTTAACTCAAATTTAAAAAAATTCATTGGTCTTGATTCGTCAGATTTGAAGACTGTCCATGATACATTAAGGAAAATTGATTCTTCTAGTAACTATTCAAAAATAGGAGGATCGGTGGCTTACGCTATTACTATTGCTTCTGTTGAATCGGCTGCCAGATCTCTAAACACTCCAATGTTCAAATTGTTATCAAAGGATTCTGATTTGAGATTTCCTTTCCCACTTGGCAATATTTTAGGTGGAGGTGCACATGCTGGCCCTGGAACCCCAGACATTCAAGAAATATTAATTTGTGCAAGGGGTTCAAAGACGATAAATGATGCGATAGAAGTGAATTTTGCTGTACATAAAGAGCTTAGGAAAATTCTTCAAAAATATGATCCAGGATTTACTAATGGACGAGGTGATGAAGGAGGATGGGCTCCTAAACTTGATAATCACAAAGCCTTAGAGCTTTCAGCAAAGGCCTGTGAGGCCTTGGGATATACTTTGGGAAAAGAAGTAGCTCTAGGAGTTGACTTTGCTTCTTCTACTCAATGGGACGAAACGAAAAAAAAGTATGTCTATGATAGGGAAGGTTTCGAAAATACTCCTGATAAACAAATAGAATTTGTTTCAGAAATAATAAAAAAATACAAACTTGTTTATGCAGAAGATGCCGTGCATGAAGAGGCATTTGAAGAAATGGCAATGTTAACTTCAAAGTTTCCTAAAGTCTTGATAACTGGTGATGACTTGGTTGTAACAAATACCCAGATACTCAAAAGAGCAATAAAATTAAAATCTTGCAATGCTGCCATCTTGAAAGTAAATCAAGCAGGTAGTCTTTACGATGCTCTTGAATTTGCCCAAGAAGCTCATAAAAACAATATAAAAATTATCACATCACATAGATCAGGAGAGTCGGTTGATTCGCATATTACCCATGTTGGAATTGCAACAAAATCAAAGATGCTGAAAGTTGGTGTTGTAGGAGGAGAAAGAGTTGCTAAGCTAAATGAATTACTTCGCACCGCAGAGCATGATTTAATACATGGAATGGCCGAAATTTAAAAACACCATGGCCAAACAAGAAGAATTTGAACAAATGGAAAAATACATGTTATCTACAGGAATAAGGGTAGGAACCCAAGTTAAAACAAAATTCATGATTCCTTTCATTACAAAGGCCACTAATGAAGGACTTTACATTATCGACAGTAAGAAAACCCTTTCACGAATCCAAACAGCTGCTAAATTCATCAACAGAGCAGAAATTAAAAGAGTAATAGTTTGTTCTGGCAGGGAATATGCAAGTACCCCTATCGAAAAATTTTGCGAAGTCACAGGAGCAACTCCTTTGCTTGGAAGATTCATGCCTGGAACCCTTACAAATCCGCTTTTGCCATATTATACTGAACCGCAGATAATTGTAGTATCTGATCCGCAAACAGATGAACAAGCAGTGCTAGAAGCAACAAATGCAGGAATTCCAGTAATTGGTATTTCAAACACAGACAATGTCACATCAAAACTTGATCTCATTATTCCAGCGAATAACAGAGGACGAAAATCTCTAGCAGCTATATACTGGTTGCTAGCAAGGGAAATACTTTTGCAGCGAGGAGATCTAAAAACAGATCAATCAATGAAATATGAAATTGATGATTTTGAAACCAAGATCACCGAAGAAGAATTAGAAGAAGAATCAGAAAAAATTATACCTCGATTCAACAGATCGAGGCAATAAAGTAATGCAGATAAGAACGCCAGCTGTAGCTGGAATGTTCTATCCAAAAAAAAGTGATGAGCTCAGAAATAATATAAAAGATTGTTTTTTAAATCCATTAGGTCCTAGAAAAATTTCTCCGATACCAAGTGATGAAAAAATACTTGGAGTGATTTGTCCTCATGCAGGTTATATGTACTCGGGTTCCGTGGCAGCAAATTCTTTTTACTCCATATCAGCAGAAAAACCAGAGGTTGTAATAATTTCAGGCCCAAATCATTGGGGGCTTGGTTGCAGGATTGCAACAATGAAAGAAGGCATATGGCAAACCCCTTTTGGCAACATCGAAGTTGACAAAGAATGTGCAATAGAAATAAACAAAATTTTCAAAGATATCGAATTGGATTTTTTTTCTCATACCAAAGATCATAGTTTAGAAGTTCAGTTACCTATGCTTCAGTACATTTATGCTCATAAATTCAAGATACTTCCTATAATTTTGATAGACCAAGACTACAATACA
>CAZHDX010000005.1:12738-23547 GCA_964531195.1 uncultured Nitrosopumilaceae archaeon | reverse complement strand
TCCAAATCCTATGCTTATTGACAAAAAAGCGATAGTTAAACGAAAGAGTGTTGGACTGCCAGTATTTTTAAAACCTATGTATGCAAAAATTCCTATTAGAAGACCAACTCCAAAGCCTAACAAATTAAGAATTATTTCTAGAACAAATTCCAATTAATTGAAATATTAATTCAAAATTAATTAAATCTTCTAGGTAATTTTCTTTCTACCAATCGTCAAGTGTTCCCGTAGTAGTACCTTCGGTGCTAGACGCATAATCCCCCAAGACATCAGAATATCTACTGTCTTTGTATGTAAGAAATCTAACATACTCGCCATATGTCATATCTAAAGAACAATGTGAACATTTAACAAATGAAAAATCATCTCCCATTTCAGCGATGTCATCACATTTTGGACATTTTATCTTCACAGTATATCTATACTAATTACTCTAATATCTCTTTATTAAAAGAATAAATTGTTATAATTTGGTATCCTAACATGATGCAAAAGTGTACAAAGTGTAAAAAAGAGATCTTGCCAAGTGAAGAACTTGATCCAATAGCTGTAAACTATCCATGTTGTAACAATTGTTGGTCAGAATGGAAACAGTACAGAATTATGGTCATGAACGAGATGAAACTTGACATGTCAATGCCTGATCACAGAAAGGTGCTTAAAAAATATGAGAAGGTCTTCGTTGGTGTTTTAACACCTGAAGGAGATGTTATTAACTTTGCTGATGAAAATCAACGAAATCCTGAAAAGCCAAACTAGAGTCTAAATTCAGTTTTTATGTGATCTGGTATTATCAAAAGCAAAGTCTTTTTTTTATCATCATCTAAAGTGTCGATTATTTTTTTTACTGTATTAGAAACAACATTTTTCTCATTTTGATTGAGAGATAAGTATATTTCAAAAATGCCATCTAGATTAAATAATATGATTTTTTGTGGATTTAATATAACTTCGTTAATATATGAAGTAAACATTATAGTTCTTTGCTCCTCTGTTAAGATACTCAAAATTTCAAGCCAAGTTTTAAACAATTTTGAAAATTTATCAAATGGAATTTGAGGACCTGATTCAAGAGCGTTATTTATTATTTCCATTTTCTCGGAAGATTGCATTGAAAAAAATTCCAATAATCTTTTTTGCAAAATAGGCTTTCTTAGAAACTCTGGGAGGTTCGCTAATGAAATAATGATGTTTCCAGAATAATTTGGTTCAGACAATAAAATTGCATTGATTCTAGCTCTTAAATTATATTGCTATGATTTTTCCTATGATAATGCAGAATAGCTATTAGTAATCTAAAAAAAATTTTAACTTAAGATAGTTCAGTTTTTCCTTAATTATTTTTCTTTTGGTGTCCAAATTTCAATAAAGGTATAGGATTATGGGGAACATGGCAAAATCTTAACAAAAGTAGGTTTATTTTCCTTAGATTTTCCAAGTATATTATGCCTATCTTACCTATTGATGGTGGTCGATACGGAACCAAAGAAATGCGAGATATTTTTGAGGAAGAGAAAAAAATTCGATACCAATTGGATATAGAGGCAACAGCCGCTGAATCCCAAGCAGAAATTAGAATGATACCAAAGCAAGCTGCACAAAATATTGCAAAAATTGCGCTATCAGGTTTGATAACTTCTAAGAGGATAAAGGCATTAGAGAAAAAAAGTGATCATGATACTGCTGCTTTGGTTGAAGCTTTAAGTGAGCTTTGTAAACCTACTGCAAAGCCGTGGGTTCATTATGGTCTTACAAGCAACGATCTCATAGACACTAGCAATTCCTTACAAATGCGAGACTCGTTTAAAATAATTGAGCCAAAAGTTGCTAAATTAGGCATAATTCTTGCAAAACTTGCGCTCAAATTCAAAGATGTGCCAGCAGTAGGAAGGACTCATGGACAACATGCAAGCATCATTTCATTTGGATTAAAATTTGCAAATTGGGCTTCTGAGATATCAGATCATGTTGAAAGAATAGAGGAGTGTAAAAAACGAATTTTGGTTTGTAAAACTTTGGGAGTAGTTGGTACAGGTTCTCTTATGGGTTCAAAGGCATTGGAGGTTCAAAAGAGGATTGCAAAAAAACTTTCTCTATATCCTGCAGAGGTTACAACTCAAGTTGTTGCCAGAGAAAAATATGCAGAGTATGTATTTTGTATAGCATTAATCGGGGCAACCCTAGAAAAAATTGCAGTAGAAATACGAAACCTTCAAAGAACTGAGATAGGAGAGATTTCTGAACCTTTTAAAAAAGGGCAGATGGGCAGTAGTGCAGTTCCTGTAAAAAGAAACCCAACAAAAAGTGAACGCGTAACATCACTATCAAAAATATTACGAAACCAAATCAACATTTCCTTTGAAAACATTCCTTTATGGCATGAAAGAGATCTTTCAAATTCTGCAAATGAAAGATTCACCATTCCAACAAGCTCGATATTGCTAGATGAAATGTTAGAAGCAATGACAAAAGTACTTTCTAACATCGTTGTAAACAAAGAGAAGATCAAGAGTAACCTTGGACTAACAAAAGGACAGATTTTTGCAGAATTTGTACTTGATGTTTTAATCAAGAATGGCGTTCCTAGATTGATCGCGTATAGAGACATTCAGAGAGTAGCGTTTGCAGCATCTGATAAAAGCGTAGAATTTTTAGATGCGTTAAAAAATGACAAGAACATTTCATCACATCTAAACGACAAAGAATTGGAAAAAATTTTCGTTCCACAAAATCATTTGGGATCATCGAAGATAATTATTAATAATGTCTACAAAAAAATACAGAAAACTTGTAACAAATTTATTTAATTTTCAGGAGTTGTTTATGAATTAAGGATCCATATTGGAGCGCTTTTTTACGCTTATTAAAAGAAATTTCTGGAACTCCCACCTCTTGAGCAAGTTTACGGATAATATGTTTACGCAGTAAATCATCAGGATCATGAATTTTATTTTGAATTGGAATTTTTTTTGCATAATCAATAAAATCTTCCGAAAGAAATGGCTGCAATAAAACAACATTGAATTGAGATACAATGAGATTTATCATCTTCATCATTTTTATTTCATTTTCAAGTTTTGATTCCATCAATATGTTAATTGCGTGTTCACCAGATTTTATTGCTTTTCTATAAGAATCATATCCACAGAATAATTCATCAATACCATTGGCAGTAATTACTTTTTTTATGTGATTATCTTTAGCAAGTTTTGAAATAAAATAAAATGCAATACAATTCTCTATCCATGACAAATTATTGATCTTAATTATATTCATTATTTCTCGAGCGGTTTTTTCAAAATCAGTTGACATTATTTTCAAAATTTTGTGATCATATTCTAGTAGATTAGATACTTTTTGTGAGAATAGAACATCATGTGAATTTTCAAATCCAACTGTCAATAAAGTTATCTCATAGTCAAGATCTGCGCAAATTTTAGCAAGAAGTGTACTATCGACCCCTCCTGAAAAAGCTATACCTATTTTTTCCTTACCAATAGTTTTTTGGATAGATTGAAGGATGTGATTATAAAGTTCAGATATCTGTTTATTCATTTTAAATATAGTAGAAAAACCATCCTATGCGAATTATGTTTTTGACAGTTAAATAATGGATTAGCTAAAAACATTCTATGGAAAAGTTATCAAATGAACAAATAAAAAAAGAATTGGTTAGTTTAGATGGTTGGAGCATACTAAATGGAAAGCTCCACAAGGATTTCACTTTTAGGAACTTTATTGATGCTTTTGGATTTATGACAACTGCTGCATTACACATAGAAAAGATGAATCACCATCCCGAATGGTCCAACGTGTATAACAAGTTAAGCATAGATCTTGTGACTCATGATGCAGATGGAATAACTGAAAATGACATCAATCTAGCACGAATTCTTAATTCATTATAATAAACTCATGCGAAGAATAAAAATTCAGAGTTTTTATTTAAATTCTATAAAGAATTTATATACAGAATATTACTAAATTTTCTAAAATGGCAAAGGGATCAATGGTTTTAGATTCTGATTTCAGGTACACTGATAAGAAAGGTAATTTATTTAGAACTCGAACCGAGCTTTCTATCGCAGAAATTCTTTCATTTTTAGGAGTGAAATATGAATACGATTACAAGATAAATCTTAAAAATGGCAAAGGAATTACTGTAGATTTTAAAACTGAACGAGGCTTTATTGAGGCAATAGACAATGACAGTGATGTTTTAAAATATAAGGAATTGAAAAATGATTTCCCAGAATCTCAGATAATTGGTATTGGAAGTCCTAGTTTTGCAGCAAGGATAAAAGATCTTGAAAATGTAATTATTTACAAAACAAAGGAATCTCAAACTGGTTCAATATTTATTGAAGATCCTTCTTTTGATTTTGATTATGCTCATATACTTCCGTTGGTTGAAAAATGTTCAATACTTCACGGCCACACATCTGCAGTAATGGTTGAGTTAGTGGGCGAAATGAAGAACAATTTACTTATAGATTTTGGAGAAGCAAAGAAGATTATAAAAGAAGTAATTACAATCCTTGATCATAAATTTTTTATTAATAAGAAATATCTTGTTAAAGAAGATAACTTGCACTTCAAAATTGTTTTTGATGGTCCAAAAGGTGCGTTCGATCTGCAAGTTCCAAAAAATACAACATATCTGCTTGAAGGAGAAGCTACAGTAGAAAATCTTTCTACGGAGATAATCAAGCTTCTAATACCAAAAATGCCCAATAATATTGAAGCTGTAGGTGTATATATTTACGAAGGATATAACAAGGGAGCCCATATTTTATCAACTATCTCAAAATCCTAAGAAATGGAACCTAAGATAAAAGAGAAAGCCTGGGATCCAGAGATTGAGAAAAAGATTCTAAAACAATGGCGAGATTCACATCTTTATGAATTTCATCCTGAAGGAGATATTTTTGTAATTGATACGCCACCTCCATACCCATCAGGAAAGCCATGGCATATTGGAGCTGCGGCACATTATGCACAAATAGACATGATAGCAAGAACGGCAAGAATGCTGGAAAAAAATGTTCTCTTTCCAATAGGAATAGATAGAAATGGATTACCTGTTGAATTGTATACAGAAAAAAAATACAACATCAGAATGAGAGAAATGGAAAGAGGAGAATTTTTGAGGAAGTGTGCAAACGCGTTAGATGATCTTGAAGCAGAAATGATTGAGATAATGATCACTCTTGGTCTTAGTGGAGATTTTACTAATTACTATAGAACAGATTCAGTGGAATATAGAACTCTCACTCAATCAACATTTATTGATCTGTGGAAAAAAGGTGCAATATACTTAGCAAATAGGCCAACCAACTATGATTGGGTTACTGGTACTACTATTGCAGATGCTGAAATAACTTACGTAGAAATCCCGACAAAATTAGTGTTTATGAAATTTAACATTAAAGAAATAGATGAAACTATTCCTGTTGCAAGTACAAGACCAGAACTTTTGTGTTCATGTCAAGCTATAATTGTTAATCCAGAAGATAAAAGATATACAAATTTGATTGGTAAAAAAGCTACAATTCCTCTTTTTAGGAGAGAAATTGAAATTAGAGCTCATCCATCTGCGAAAAAAGAATTTGGATCAGGAGCTGTTATGGTCTGCAGCTATGGTGATCAAAATGATGTAGCACTTTTTCGAGAATTAAACCTGAAAGAAATAATTGCTATCGGTACGGATGGCAAGATGACAGACACTGCTGGATCATATGCTGGATTAAAGGTAAAACAAGCAAGAGAAAAAATAATCGAAGACCTGCAGACCCAAGGTGCTATAGAAAAAATAGACAACATAAATCATCGAACTCCTGTTTCTGAAAGAAGTAAAATCCCTATAGAAATAATACCGTTGGAAGAATATTACTTAAAACAAAAGGAATCAGTGCCAAAAATTAGGGAACTAGGTACAAAAATCACCTTTCATCCTCCAATGCATAAACAAATTCTTATGAATTGGTTAGACTCGATTGCAATAGATTGGCCTATTTCAAGAAGACGCTATTATGGCACTGAAATCCCAATTTGGTACTGTGCAAAATGTACAGAACCTCATGTGCCTGAACCTGGAAAGTATTATCAACCATGGAAAGATCCCTCTCCATTTCTGAGATGTAAAAAATGTGAATCAACTGAATTCATAGGAGAAGGTAGGACTTTTGATACGTGGATGGATTCTAGCATCTCACCACTCTTTATATCAAAATACATTCAAAATGAACAATTTTTTAATAAAACATATCCTGCAAGTATAAGACCCCAATCAAAAGATATTGTCCGCACATGGCTTTATTATACAATGCTGAGATGCGAGCAACTCACTGGTAAAACTCCTTGGACCGAAGCTTGGATTATGGGTTATGGTGTAGATGAACATGGGACAAAGATGAGTAAAAGCAAAGGAAATGTTGTGGATCCATTTCCCATAATACAAAATTTTGGAGCAGATACTTTTAGATTCTGGAGTGCAAGTGAAATCAATTTAGGATATGACTTTAGATGCTCTGAACAAAAAATTGAAGCAACAAAAAAATTTCTTAGCAAGATTTGGAACATATCCAGATTTCTTTCTGGCTTCCCAGTTTTAACATCTGGAAAACCGAATCCTACCGACAATTGGATTCTTTCAGAGTTGAATAAGCTCATTGCAGAATGCAAAAAAGGTTATACCGAATATAACTTTTTTATTCCCGCAACAGCCATACGAGAATTTACTTGGAATCTTTTTGCTGCACATTATATAGAAATGATAAAAGGTAGGGCGTATGGGACAGGTTTTTCTGAAGAAGAAAGAGACGGAGCTATATTCACACTGCATAAAGTTTTATCTACAATTTTGTTGTTACTTGCTCCAATTACTCCCTTTATAACAGATTATCTTTGGCAGAGTCTCTATTCTGAGAGAACTATACACAAGGAAAGATTTGTCAAAGAGGAAGATTATGAAGATTGGACAATATTTACAAATGAGATTCTGGAATTTAATTCAGATATTTGGAATAGGAAAAAAGAAAATAATTTGTCTCTAAAGGATTCAATTAATGTTAAGATTCCTCCTAACCTAATGCAATTTGCAAAGGATTTACAAGCGATGCACAATATAGAAAATAATTAGATTCGGACAAAAATTACTTCATGGATTCCGCGTTTATCGTTACTCTAGACCATGAATCATAGAGTCCATAATCTTGTGTCCATAAATCAGTTCCACCAAACCCTACTCTAAAAATACTTCCAGGAGCAAGGTTGAATTCAATTTCTTTTGAGAACCAAACATCATTTGTGTAATTACTATCAAGAAGTATACTTTTATTGATTATTATATTTGGAATTTCACCGAGAATAAATACAGTAAGAGTACTTTGATTTCCTAGACTCGACAGAGTTAATTTATCTTTTTTTAAGAAATCTCCTGATATCTTTACTATCCCATCAGAAGGAACAACATATTTGTCTGAATAGCCCATAAAATAATAACCATGATCTGAAGACCCAATGGTATCAACTGATATCGCAGAACCAACTATAGTATTTTGTTGCGACAGGTTAACGTAGCAAGTAGGATATGGACTGTTACAAGATGATTTGGAACTAGCATCATACAGATCCTTTTTTATATAAAGTGCTGTCCACGTCCCATTTGTAACAGATTGCTTACCAGATTCAAAACCATTTTTGTCAGATACTATAGGTGTGGATAAATTAATTTTTTCTTCCAAGTTAACAACTTTATTTATTAACAACTGAGTATTGTTTTGCATACTTGTTATATTGTCTTGAATAGTATTGATTTTGTTTTGTAATTGAAGAATATTGAAATCATCAGCTTCTCTGTAAATAGTTAAATTAGTTTCTAGTTGTTTCATTTTTGTTTGTTGATCATCGAATTTGGTCTGCATTAATTTTAGATTAGAATCCAGGGATTTAGAAATTTCCGATTGGTATGATAGATCAGTTTCTAATTTTTTAATATCGGATTGAAGAAATGAATTAATTTCAACGATCATTACGACCGAAATAATGGAAATACCTATTGCCGCAATTGCTATAGTTTTTGTCCTTACCACAGCTTTTTTGAGTGCGGATAGATCATAAGGGTCGAGGTTTAATTGTTTTGTTAATTGTTTCTTACTTTCTTTACAACATTTACCTAATCACAGTAGACAAAGAACAAGAAAACCATTAGTGTGGTAATTGTTCTTTAAATAGCCATTTTGTAATTTAATTACAATTGAAGGCCATACTCGTTAGAAAACATGGTGGACCGTCGGTATTAACATATGAAACTGTGAAAAATTTTAGTCCTAAAAATGGGCACGTGATAGTCAAAGTAGATTATTGTGCTCTAAATCATCTTGACATATGGGTAAGAAAAGGATTACCTGGAAGGACAGTTTCTTTTCCGCATATTTTAGGTAGCGATGTCTGTGGCACTATGACTGAAAGCTATCGAGAATTCAAAAAAAATGATAAAGTTGTAATATATCCTGCGATAGAAAGCGGCACGCCGAGAACAAAATTCTCAATTATAGGAGCTTTCAGCGAATATCAAGGCGGCTATGCGGAATTTATACAAGTTCCTCGACAAAATATAGTCAGAAAACCAGATTGGCTTTCGGATAAAGAAGCTTGTGTACTAAATGTTTCTTATTTAACTGCATGGAATATGATTGAAAAATCAGGATGCGAAGAAAATGATACCATATTGATCTGGGGCGCAAATAGTGGAGTAGGTTCCGCTGCCATACTTTTAGCAAAAGCAAAAGGAATTCAAGTAATTACTGTAGCGTCTAATCTCAAAAAAATTGATTTTGCAAAAAAATTAGGTGCTGATCATATCATAGACAGAACTGAATCAGAAATCAGTAATAAGATTCTAAGATACACAGAAAATGAAGGGGTCGACGCAGTAATAGATCATGTTGGTGCAACAACATGGCCAGTTAGTCTTGAAGTTCTAAAAATAGGAGGAAAGATGCTTGCCTGTGGAACAACTACAGGGCCTCAGGCTAAAGTAGACATTCGAATGTTTTATAGTAAAGAAGCTCAAATTATCGGAGCATATCTTGGAACCAAATCACAACTGGTTTCACTTCATAAATTTATGAAATTAAAAAAGATAAAACCTTTGATAGACCAAGTATTTGAATTGAAAGATGCTAAGCTTGCTCATGAAAGGATGGAGCATAGTAATCAATTTGGCAAAATCGTTCTCAAGATATAAATCAAATAACAAAATGTCTGCATTCACAATCTAAGACAAGACATGTTTCCTGGGTTCTGATATGATCATACATCGAATGTTTACATTTTACATTTTTACAAGTTTTTCGAGTTTTTTCTCTTTCTACTACCCTTTGAGCTATAGAGTTAGCTTTTTCTTTTGAGTATCCTTTTTTATCTATATAATAATGTACGACTCGATTGTAAAGTGCACTTGGATCAAATTTTTCATGTAACATTATCATCACAAAAATTTAGAAAGCAATTAAGATTCGATAAGGTTTTTGCCTTAGTTTTAGTTTTTCTGTCTATTTTTTGTTGAATTTTTGTCCTCACATAATTAAATTGTCTCCAAAATATTTTAATTTGTTGGATAAAATAATAAATAGTTTTATTAATTAGATATATTTGAAAAAATCACGTATTTTTATTAATAAAAAATAAATTATTCTAATTGTTCTTTTTGACGCAAAATGTTAAGAGCTGAACCTGCTCTGAACCAATCTATTTGGAATTTATTATAAGAATGCTTGAGCAAAAAGTCTTCTTTTGTTCCGTCTGAGTGATTTAAGTAGCATTTTACTGGCTTTCCTGGTTCCAAGTTATTCAATCCTACTATGCTAATTTTATCATCTTCTTTTATTTTATCATAGTCTTTTAGATTTTCAAAAGTTAAAGCAAGTATTCCCTGTTTTTTTAAATTAGTTTCATGTATGCGTGCAAAGCTTTTTGCAATGACTGCAACACATCCTAAATACCGAGGAGTCATAGCAGCATGCTCTCTGCTGCTTCCTTCACCGTAATTGGAATCACCGATAACTAACCATTTTATTCCATTTTGTTTATATTGTCTTGCTATCTGAGGAATCGATTCAATATTACCAGTGAATAGATTTTTTGCCTTGCCTGTTTCGTTATTGAAAGCATTTAGTGCGCCAAGAAACATGTTGTCACTGAGCTTATCTAGATGACCCCTAAATGCAAGCCAATGACCTGCAGGAGATATGTGATCTGTTGTACACTTTCCTTTGGCCTTTATTAGTACTGGGAGATCATGAAAATCTTCTCCATTCCATTTTGTAAATGGTTCGAGCTCTTGCAATCTGTTACTGTTCACATTGATAATAACTTGAACACTTTCAGGGTTTTTTGATGGCGAAATATATACACCCACTGCATTTTTGAATCCTTCAGATGGAACTTCTGGTGCAGGAGGCGGAGCCTGTAGTTTAAATTCTGAGCCATCAGGAGCAATAATTGAATCTTTAAGAGGATTAAATGAGAGTTTACCTCCAAGAGATAACGCAGTTACTAATTCAGGGCTACCAATAAAATTCATTGTTTCCATCCGTCCATCATTTCTTCCTGGAAAATTTCTGTTGTACGATGTCACTATAGTGTTGGGTTCTCCTTTTTTTAGCTCTGGTCGATTCCATTGTCCTATGCATGGTCAACAGCCATTTCAAAAACAAATACACCTTATCGTTTTTAGAAACACCTTTGAACAATACGTTTCTTTTTTTCCATGTTTTTCCTTGAAACAGGGATAAAAAAAAACAG
>CAZHDX010000005.1:0-12728 GCA_964531195.1 uncultured Nitrosopumilaceae archaeon | reverse complement strand
AAGCATTTGCAAGAACAATAGCACCTATCGCTTTTAGAGAATCCATTTGACCATCACGTTCTATTGTTGCACGTATTTGCTCTGAACCAGGAGTAACAAGAAGCGGAATTTTTGTCTTTATCCCTTTTGATTTTGCTTGTTCGGCAATACTTGCAGCTCTGGACATATCCTCATAAGAAGAATTTGTGCAGCTTCCAATAAGAGCTACTGATATATTATCAAGATAGTTATTTTTTTTTACATCATTTGCCAAGTGGGAAATAGGTCTGGTCAGATCCGGAGTATGAGGTCCCACAATATTAGGTTCAAGTTGCGAAAGATCTATCTCAATTATTTGATCGAAGTAATTTTCTGGGTTTTGCTCTACTTCCGGATCCGGCGTGAGCAAATGCATATTTTTATTTGCAAGATCTGCAATTTTTCCACGATTTGTTGCTCTAAGATAAGTTTCCATTCTATTATCATATGGAAATATTGAACAAGTAGCTCCTATCTCAGCTCCCATGTTTGCTATCGTTGCTTTTCCTGTGCAACTGATTGATTTTGTTCCTGGTCCAAAATATTCAATAATAGCATTGGTTCCACCAGAAACCGTAAGTTTTCCTGCGACGTAAAGAATTACATCTTTTGGAGCAGTCCATCCGTTAATTGTGCCTTTTAAATAAACTCCTATTCGTTTTGGATACAAGAGTTCCCAAGGAAGTCCAGCCATTACTTCAGCAGCATCTACTCCACCAACTCCTATTGCAATCATTCCGAGACCTCCTGCATTTGGAGTGTGAGAATCAGTTCCGATCATTAGACCGCCTGGAAATGCATAATTTTCGAGAACAACCTGGTGAATTATACCAGCCCCAGGTTTCCAGAATCCCATACCGTATTTACTACATGCAGATTCCAAAAACTTGAAAACTTCGCTGTTTTCATCAAGAGCATTCAAGGTATCAATTGCTCCTTCAATCCTAGCTTGAATCAAGTGATCACAATGAACTGTGGTTGGAAGGGAAGTCTTTGTTAATCCCGATTGCATAAATTGTAAAATTACCATTTGACCTGTGACGTCTTGCAATGCTACTCGGTCAGGTTTGAAATAGACATAGCTCTTGCCTGGCTCTAAATTTTTTTCTTCCACCAATTCTTTGAAATGTCCAATCAGGATCTTTTCCGTAAGGGTTAATGCTTTGTTTGTCTTATTTTTATATCTAGAAATATTCTCTTCACTTTTTTTATAAATTTGAGAGACAAATTCTTCTGTCGTTTCTATTTCCATGGTATCTACTAGAATCATCTGCAATTTATAGTTACAAATAATATCAGAAAATAATTTTTCAAAAATTATAAATCTATTCTGGCTAATTTGTTAACTCTTTCTAATAAGACTTACAAAATATTTGTGCAAAGAGAGATCATTCGTTAATTCAGGATGGAACGAAGTGCCAAGAATTTTTCCCTGCTTTACTGCAATTATTTTTTCATTGAATTTTGATATTATCTCAACATTTGGTCCAGTCTCTATAATAGATGGTGCTCTGATAAAGACGCCTTGAAATTTTGAGATACCTATCTTCTCCATTGAGATTTCAGATTCAAAAGAATCACGTTGCCTTCCAAAAGAATTTCGTTCAATTTTTACATCAAGAAAATCTAATAATGGTTGGTCCATTTCACCTACTATTCGATCTTTTGTTTTTTTGGAAAGCAGTATAAGGCCAGCACAAATTCCGAAAACAGCCATTCCAGATGCAATTTTTTCTTTTATCTTTTTTAGAGAACCATTCAGCAAAGAGAGAGTACCCATAACTGTACTTTCACCTCCTGGAATAATCAAACCGTCAAGATCTGAAATTTGTTCAGGATCTTTTATTTCTCTAACAATTCCTTCAATTCCTAGTTCTTCCAAAGTCATTTTTGTTGCCATTATATTTTCTGCAACGTCACCCTGTATGGCAAGTACTCCAATGTTTAGTCCATTCATGCTGTGCTCCCACGCTCTTGCATTCTAAGATCGAGGTTTTTAGTATCAAGGCCCAATATCGATTGTCTCTCATTTATCATTCTTTGAGCCTCCTTTACTTTGTCAGGCTCCTCCCAAAACGTGGTTGCAAGTACTATTGCCTGTGCTCGTTCTTTAGCATCTTCCGCTTTAAATATTCCAGAACCTACAAAAATTCCATCACATCCTAATGTCATAAGATATGCAGCATCTGCCGGAGTTGAAATTCCCCCAGCAGCAAAATTAACAACTGGCAGTCTTCCAAGACTTGCAGTCTCTTCTACAAGAGAATATGAAACTTTCATTTCTCTTGCGATACTAATCAAATCTTGCTCATTATGAGAATCATAAATAGATTTAATTTTTTGAAGATCATTATTTACGTTTTTTATGTGTGTTACTGCTTCTGCAACATTCCCAGTTCCTGGTTCACCCTTTGTTCGAATCATTGCAGCACCTTCCTCTATTCTTCGAAGTGCCTCTCCAAGACTTCGTGCGCCATTGACAAAAGGTGCTGTAAAATCCCATTTCCAGATATGTCTATTTTCATCAGCTGGAGTAAGAACTTCGGATTCATCTATCATATCCACGTTAGTTTCCTGCAAAACCATTGCTTCATAAACATGCCCAATTCTGCATTTTGCCATCACAGGAATTGTTATTGAATCCATAATTTCTTCAATAACCCGTACACTTGCTGTTCTTGCAACTCCCCCAGCTTTTCGTACATCAGAGGGAAGTTTATCTAAAACCATTACAGAAACTGCTCCTGCATCTTCAGCTATTTGCGCTTGTTCAACTGTAGTAACATCCATTACAACTCCATTTTTTAGCATGTGTGCAAAACCTCGTTTTAGAAGTGATGTTCCTCTTTTAATCGAAAAAGAATCTATTCTCTCTTTTATTGTTCCTTTTGTGTCATCAATATTACCAGATAATGGTATCACGAAATATGATCATCCCGAGATCTATTTATTTTATTATTTCTGTTATTATATCATCAAGCTCAGATTGAACTTTAGTCACAAGAGGTGGAATGAAGGTTTGACTTGCGTTTTGTTCGGCCCATTGTATATTAACAGATTTATCATTTAGGGTTACTTTCAGTCCAAATTTGTTATATTCTCTTGTGCCTATTTTTACAGGAAAGGAGTCAGGAGGAATTTCCATAAATCCAGTTTCTTTGATCAAAGCTGTTAATTTTTTTAACTCTGATTTTTCTATGTTATATTGTACTGCAGGTTCTGAATTTCCAATTTTTGTGACTTCATAAGTGGTTTCTCCATCATTACCTATAGTAAGCAATTCTGTTTTTTCAGCATTCGGAGTTTCTGTTAATCCAAATGATACCTGTTTGAGATGCTGCTTACTATATTCAATTGATATTGTGTCATCAGAATTTACAGCAGAGATCGGAATATCTTGTCTTGTGATTTGTGGAACAACAATAAAAATTGCTACAAGAATTGGAATTGCGCAAAGCAAAAGCGTAATGGGTTTAACCATTTTCAATTCCTCGTAGATTGATTAAGTTCATAATCTATAAAGAAAGATTGAAACCTTTTCATCATTTCTGTAAGCTTTTATAAGAAAATTGACATAAAATCGGTGCATATTTTGATGTCATCATAGCTCATTGGATTAATTATAGCAAATAAATCTTCGGTGGAGTAAATTAAAATTCGAGTGGTATTATGCTCATTATGTGGGGTCGTAGCCTAGCCAGGCATGGCGACAGGATAGATCACATGATCACCGCTAAGGGCTCCAGTGGTTCAACTAGCTTCACTGACGAAAGGATGATGTACAGTTTGGAGCTGTAGTGACCCGTGTGTCACCGGTTCAACTCCGGTCGGCCCCACCATTTTGAGCGAACAGTTATAAGCTAAAAGCAACAATCTAAAATTAGAGTTAAGGGGGATGTTTCAAATTAAAATTAGACATGCTGGTGGGAACTATTGAGTCGAAGTAATTTTCCAAGTTTTGGAGGATCTAAAACTGGAACATATGTATCAACTTTGAAAAACTATAATCTACCACATTTTATTTTAGAAAAGATTGCGCAGGATTGTAGTTCTGATCTTATTAAGAAAGGAAGGATTGAAGATCGCCTGCAAAGTATGAATGACAATGCTCTTGAACTACTTCATAGAGTTTTTGTTGATTGTGACGAAGATTCATCTGGTAGTTATGCGAACTATCGTTTTTTCGCTTATATCTCAAGTATGTTCCACAAATGTGAGATTTTGATTAATGAAAAAATTCCTGGCGCATCTGGTAAAGTTCACAAAATACCAGTCGCTGTAAAAAATAATGGTATGTATGTTGCAGTTGGGTTTAACAAATCAACAGGAGGACCCATTTCTAAAAAAGAAACTCTGAAATTTTATGAAGTTGTTGACGACATAAAGAAAGGTGAACATGGAAACCTTTTGACAGATGGTATTTTCGGTTCTTCTGTAGGCTTTGATGGTGAAGCACTAGTAAACCTGGAGAAACTAAGCAAATCTCGCAAAAAAGACCCAGAAAACAAAATTGAATTCAAAACTGCTAATTTTGAAAACAGAATATATTCTGTAACAAAGTGTTAACGAGTATTTTTAGCAGAACAAAATTTTGTATGAATTTGCTTTTCAACAGTCAGCGTTGTTTCATTTTCATGGAATAATCGAGTTCCACAATCTGGACAAATAAATTCTGGCATAAAAAAAATTTCAATGACCTACTTATAGTCTTTTACAACCATTTTATACCATCTTTTTCATAATACTTTTCTTTTGCACGAGAATGTCGTGGCCTAACGTGCAATACAGCATTACAACATGGACATTTTGAACCAGTCCATCTTAGATACACACTACAAACACTGCATCTTTTTTGTCCATTCATATAGTGAAAAATGGTTTTCCCAAGAGATAGTTTAAACTTAGTTTTACATTTTCCGTGACAATTTAACATTAATTAAAAATTGCATTTTAAGATTAAAAGAAACTGGTGATTCTACTATAACCCCAAAGCAGATGAATTAATTGTTGCAAAAATCGGATTTTTGGTTGTCTTTACAAAATTTTCATCATAATAATCAAAATGTAGTGATGCAAAAAGATGCTTATCCCATACATCATGAACAAGTTCTTTATAATTTTTGTAGCCCGATTGCCTTAGAAATTCATGAGCCAATTCATGTGATACTTTTATGCAATTTTTTTCCATAAGAAATGAGATATCCCCTTTTGTATCATTTTTTTCCCACCAAATCATGCCAAAATTTTCGCCAAAGTAGCCTTCACAAGTACAATCTGTCCACACAGGCCTAAAATACGTTAGATAAAAGTGAAAAATATTTTCGCCTCTTTTTCTATGATCCTCAACAAGCGCAGGAACATTAATCAAATTAAAAGAATGTCCGGGTTTCACTATCATTTGATCAGAAAGTACATCTACTTTTTTTGAGAAAGTTTTTTCAATCCATTGTTTATAAAATTGTGCCATTTTTTCGACATATTCAAATTCCCAAGATCTTTTTTCTAATTCTGCTTCTTTAATTAGAAAAATAAAATGAATAAGCATGTTTGCAAAAATTACTTCATAATTAAAAGGTCTTTGCCTCATTCTTGTCATTAGAGTATGAATAAAAAACTATTTGTCATAACCATTAAAATGATCAGGGGAGTTATTATTTAGATATAATAACAAAAAGTGGAAGTTAACTTTGGCCTTCTATACCCATTAATGTTAGTGTAGAACGAATCTTTTCGATCTTTCGAATTTTCCAAGTTATTACTTCTCTTAGTGCTTCTACTGTTGGCGATTCTATCTTGGCCAAAATATCATAGGCACCAAAGGTACCATGTACCTCTTTGACACCTGTAATTGCTTTTAATTGGCCAATGATTGCTTCTTCAGAACCAAGTTCGCAATTTATTAGTACATATGCAGTTGCCATATCATTATCTATACAATGCAAATATATCAATAAATCTATCGGGGATAAAATGAGCCACTTAAGGAAAATTACTGCCTATTTATAACTAAATAATCCTTGAACAGATTGCCAATTTCATATTGCATAATGCATCGTTTTATTGAATTTAGAAAATGTTCCCCGGTTCTGACCCACAAAAAGTCATCGGTTGTATTAGCCAACCCTCATCTTGTTCTTTTACCGGGGTGCCCATGTCGCACGGCTGGGTGGACCAAAAATCATGTTTTATCATCCCAGTCCGTCTGCGTGCTTTTTGGGGCAGAAAAAGTTTCTTTCTCGTTTAATATTAATCCAATGGGAGATTTATCTCAAAACCAGTAACTGATACTCGTAATTTGAAATTGCTAATAACCTCAGGATCAACTTCTCCTATCTCGCCAACTTTTTTCTTAATAACAAATATGTCTGCGCTTCTTCCATCTAAAAACATAGGATTAGAAGCTGCTCTAGTTTCACATTTAGAAGCGAATGTACTAATATGAAAAGATTGCAAAATTGATTTTATTTCAGTAAAATTTGCATTGTCATGTGCACTAGCACATGCGAGATGGATCTCTTCTTTAATTTCTTGTTTATCTTGTATGAACACCACACCAGTTTCAAAAATTCTTTGTGGATATAATTGATGAATATTTCGTGATAATGTATCCATTAGACTAGGTAATAACGAGTTACGCAGGATAGTGTGCTCTTGACTTTTAGAATCTGAGACGGAAACAGTTTTTGATGAATCTCTTTTCGTATAATCACATAAAATTCGTTGGCTAGTCAAACCAAAATTCGTCACCTCAGAAAATCCAAGTCCAATCATTATGGATTTGATCGAATCTAATGTAGTAGTAATCTTATTTTTCTCTCCAATAGAAACAGAAGGCGGAATTGTGGTTGTCAAGTTTTCTATACCGTATCCAAGTGCTATTTCTTCAATAAGATCCATAGGCCCAAAAATATCTGTTCTATACCTGGGAATGGTACAAATAATTTTTCTTGCTCTTACTATAGCACCTAATCTGGTCTTTCGCAAGGCTAATGCAATTTGCTGTGTTGAGATTTTCGTTCCTAGTATTTTATTTACTAGGCTAGGATCTAGATCCATATTCCTAGGCTTTAATAGCGGAGTGGAATTGTTCGATCCTGAAATATGAATTGAATAAAGTTCAAACCCAACAAATTGAAGTATAATTGCAATAACGGCAATTACATCCTCTGCTGCATTTTTATCCAAAGCGGTTACTTCAACTAAAAGATTTTTTGTGTTCTCTGAGATTTTTGTTAAATTAGAATTAATTATTGGCGGAAAAGAGATAGTTTGGTTATGGGAATCCAATATTACAGGTATTTTTGGGGAGTTTTCTAGCAAATGCCTGTACTTTACACCTGTTGCATGTCTCTCAAGAATTTCATTGATTGACAATTCCTCAGATGAATCTAAAGGTATGAATTTGTGATTTTTTCCAGCAGTGGTATATCTTAACGGAAAAGAAATCTTGTCGAGATCATGAATGCCTATTGATGTCTTCTTTCTTCGTCTTCCAATTCCATTATCAAGATCTTCTTGCATTGCAATTATTTCTTGTATAGTTTTTTGATCAAGCTTTCCATTTTTTGCTTCAATAGCCACTACAAATGGTCTTATTTTTCGCACTGATGGATCTACCTTTAATTTATTCTTCCCTTTTTTTATTTTCAATTTTGGCATTCCAAGTTTGAATCCAAAAAGACCTTGTAAACTAGAGGCTATTCCATAATCTATTGAATAATCAGGTCTATTTGGACTATATTCTACTTTGATATGATCCTTTGTTTCTTCTTCAATATCTAAACCGACAAATGGTAATTTTGAAATAATTTTATCTTTTGATATTTTTTTACCAAGGATCCTTTCCAATCGATCATAACGCAAAGTCACAACGGGCATTTTGCTACATTCCTCAACCAATCAAGATTATTATTGTAGAGATCTCTTACATCCTCCAACTCATATCTGAGCATAGCAATTCGTTCAATTCCTCCCCCCCAAGCAAGAACAGGATTTTTTATTCCAAGTGGTTTCGTTACTTCAAGTCTAAAAATGCCCATACCAAAAAGCTCAACCCATTTTCCAAGCTTTTCATTATAAACCATTGATTGTAAAGAAGGTTCAGTATATGGAAAAAAAGTTGGCCAAAATTTTACTTTTTTCATACCCATTTTCAAATAAAATTCCTTTTGCAAGCCCATTAAATCTCTTAATGTAACATTATTACCGACCACTACACCCTCTACTTGATTAAATTCTACAAGGTGCTTGTAACTTACTTTTTCATTTCTAAAAACTCTACCAACAGAAAATAATCTTGCTTCATCTGGTTTTGTGTCAGCAAGTGCTTTTATTGTAATACATGTCGTGTGAGTACGTAAGACTAGTCTTTTTGCCTCATCTTGTTTCCAATAATATTTCCATCCTTTCTCATGTATTTTAGATACCTCTGAAATTTGATTTTTAGTAGCAAATGTCCTAGCCTTTAAGTTTTTAATGTAAAATGTATCTTGCATTTCACGAGCCGGATGATCCTGGGGAGTAAAAAGAGCGTCAAAGTTCCAAAAGCTAGATTGAACCTGTTTACCTATAACTTCAGTAAAACCAAGCCCAACAAAAATTTCTCTTACTTCGCTAATTACATCTTGAAGCGGATGAGATCTTGCAGCAAAAACTATTGGTGCAGCAGCTTCTACATCAATCGCACGTGCAATATTTGAATCTAAAATAGCATCTGGCGTATTCTTTGTTACATCTATTCCTTTTTCGGTAAGATTTACGGCAACATATTTTCTCAAAGTAAGGATGAGAAAATTGGGTCTTTTTTTCAGTGAATCGAGTCCTTCCTTGTCCTTGATTTCATCCAATGACAGCTCGCCACCCCTAGAAGCAATTAATTTTAAGATCTTTTCTTCAGGTGTAGCATCATGATATCCTTTAAGCAAAATTCTATCTTTGTAAATTTCTATCCAACCATTTTTTTTTGCATTAGCAATAGCTGGACTAAATTCATTTTTTAATTGATTTTGTGCCTCACTTATTTCACAAGAAAAACCAAATAATATCTTAAGGTAGTTAACAAGTTGTCTTTCTGGAAATCCCTTTTCAAGTGCTTCATTTCCACTTTTGCCTAGCGTTAAAAAATTTTTTTCTGATTCATTTACTTGGACAAGATTTTTGAACTTTAGCCATTCAATCCCTCGTCTCACTTGATCTATTGTTAGACCGGTTTTTTCACAAAGTTCTTCTGGTGATAAATTTTGTTTTTCAAGTAATGATTTGAGAAGTTTAAGTTCTATTGGATGAAGAATTTGTGACATTATCACAAAGAGCCAAAAAGACTTTTTAAACCTTAACCTAACTGAATGATGAATGTCAGCTGACGAGTTTACGGTCACTCCTTGGAACGTAGAGGGGGATGTTGATTACGATAAACTAATACAAAAATTTGGAACTGAGAAAATTTCTATAGAATTACAAAAAAGGATAGAGAAAATTACTGGAGAGCTGCATCCAATGCTTAAACTAGGATATTTTTTTAGCCATAGGGATTTGGACAAGGTCTTGACTGAATATGAAAAAGGTAACAAATTCTACCTATATACCGGTCGAGGGCCTTCGGGATTAATTCACATGGGGCATTTACTCCCTTGGATTTTTACAAAATATCTACAAGATAAATTTAACGTGAATTTGATTTTCCAAATTACGGATGATGAGAAATTTCTCTACAGTGATGAAAAATCATTTGCTGATGTATCAAAGTATACGAAAGAAAATATTTTAGACATAATTGCTGTAGGTTTTGATTCTAGAAAAACCAAAATTCTTATTGATAGTAAAGACATTAAAAGAATTTATCCAATTTCGCTTGAAATTGCTAAAAGAATAACATATTCTACGGTAAAAGCAGTATTTGGCTTTCAAAATTCCACGAATATTGGCATGATTGGTTTTCCACCCATACAAGCAGCACCATGTTTTCTTCCATCAGTTATTGAGGGCAAACCTACTCCTGTACTCATACCTGCCGCAATTGATCAAGATCCCTATTGGCGTGTTACAAGAGATATTGCAGAAAAAATAGGATATCCTAAACCAGCTCAAATTCATTCGAAGTTTCTCCCTGGCCTTGGAATGAAAGGAAAAATGTCTTCATCTATTCCAGAAACAGCCATATTTACAACAGATGAAGAAAATATAATCGAAAAGAAAATATCAAATTCATTTACAGGAGGGCAATCTACAATAGAGTTACAAAGAAAATTAGGAGCCAATTTTAATATCTGTCCGGTTTTTTGGTATTTACGATATTTTTTTGAATCCGAGAAGAATTCCGATGAGAGAGCTAGGAAATGCAAGGGCGGGGAGCTTTTGTGCGGAGAATGCAAGTGCGACCTCAAGGATGCAACAAAACCTTTCATCATTGAGTTTAAGAAAAAAAGAGAAAAAGCTAAAGATCAAGTAGAAAAATTTTATTTTGAATAATTATATGAAAAAGAGAATTTCTTGTGAGGATGCGTATGAAGCAAAAAAACTTTCAAGTCTAATTTATGTTAAAGACAATAAAGAAACATTCATCAATGGAATTCTAGAAATAATTGAAAACGAAGTTATAATATCATTAAATGACAATTCTGCGCACAGTATTCTGCTAAAAGATAAAATGGAAGCAGAGTCTTTTGCTGATTTCATTCAAACAATCATAGAAAAAAAAAATAAAATTACAAATACAGAGGTTATTGAAAATATTGTAGAAATAACAAAAGAGTGATTATACTAGAGATTTGTCCATTTCATTAATAAGCATCTCTTGTACTTTAAGAAAATAAAGGCGTGTTGAATACGGCATGTCATCAATATGATTTTCTATTGCAATCATCAAGTATCTAACTGCACGCTTTGAAATATCTAAATTAAATTTCATATGAAGGATGGGATCTTGTTTTACCTTAATCTTATCGACAAGCCATGGAGGGGCCATATCTTTTGAGGCTTCTATGATTTTTTTATACCAAAATGAAATATTTTCTGGGTTTAGACCTTCTTTAAGATCAGTAATATCATGCGACATTTTTTTCAGAATCTGATCTGTGATTTCTTTCAATATCCATTTGTAGAAATTACCTCCTTTAGCCTTCTTACTCAAATATAGAAAAGTTGTTTGTCAATTCAACACAAGTTACCTTGAGAATCAATTTCATGATCCTTAATTCTAGATGTCGAAATACGTTTACCATCAGTTGCCAAAACCATTGGGACTATCACTGTTTCTACAGGTACAAGGGATTTTTCTTTCCTCAATTTGTTTAGTATGTTACCTTGTTCTACTGTTTCTTCACTGACTATTAGAGCTTCAATTTCCTTTTCAAAAACTGCAGGTCCAAAGTTATTTTCTAATTTACTTATTTCATATTTAGCATTTGGGAATTTCTTCATTATTACAGATTCTAGTGATTTATATCTTTGAGAGTAATTATGTAGTAAACTTTTGCCCTTATTTGCAGCAAAATCATCACTAGTAAGACCAATCAAGACTTTGAATGAGATTGAGAATGCCTTTTGGAGCAAAGCAAGATGGCCTTTGTGTATTATGTCAAATGTACCACCAAGTGCGACGAGTTGGAATTTTGACATGGATATAGTTTGTAATAGGTTAAATTAACTCTGCTGAGATTTCACAAGTACTACGTTTATTATGTTCCCTGGAGGAGCCAGCGGTATATTATCTGCATCCCACACATAAGTCTCAATAAAATATGGTCCATCATTAATTGGATTCCAAGTTACTGACGCTTGTTCAGTCTCATTAAGCGACATTCCACTTGAAGTTCCGATAAATTCAACTTGACCTGCAAAATTTTTCACTTGTACATAATACAGGTATGTTTTACTTTGTGTAGTAAGAAATCCCAATTCGCTTGTTATTTTTACTGAGTCACCTACCGGTATTGTATTATATTTATTCCCCTGCTGATCTGTGACTAGTGTACCCCTAATCATAACTGGCAAACTCACGTTAACATCAGTTATATCAGTAAGAATTGATTGATAATTATCAGACTCTGCAATAAGCTTGTAGTGTTTTGCATGTGAGTTTGGAACAGATGTTATTATAAAGCTAGATTTGATTCCAGGACTAATATCAATTGGTGCTGAATTAGATATTCCAACAACTCTTTGAAAGGCATCATATGAAATTAGAAAAACTTTGGTTCCTGAAGAAATCGTTGTTCCATCATTTTTTATGCTTCCGGAAAATAATAGTTGTGAAGCAATTTGCAACTGTCCTGGCATAATAGTCAATCTTTGTTCTCGAGTTGAGGATGGGATAAAACCTGCTACTTTGGTTTGAACTTTAGCAATAGTGGGATCAGACTTTGTCGATGAAATTGAAAATGGAGCTTTGCCATTACCTTGTATAACTTTAAGAAGTGTGGGACCAGTTTTGTATTCTAGAGTATTATCATTTTCATCTAAAAATGAAATTCCTATTTTGACGTCTGTAATTGGAAAGGAGTTGTTATTTACGACTTCTCCAAGTACTACCGTTTTACCATCATCAGACTTGTAACTGTATGCTGGCAATACATCCACCGTTAAACTAGTGTTTGGTGGAAGTGTTTGTGCCCATACTAAATTGGGTAAAAAAGATGAGATCAATAATAGGGCCATAGCAATCGCAATTTTCATACCCTACTTACTCGATTTAATGATTAATCATATAATGT
>CAZHDX010000004.1:0-24236 GCA_964531195.1 uncultured Nitrosopumilaceae archaeon | reverse complement strand
TAAGAATATATAAATTAAATATATATTCTATATTATAAATTTATTTTTTTTAATGAATGATTGGTTTGTCTTGGCATTGTTGATGTAAGTAGAAAAATTCGCTTTAATGCATCAGCAATTGAAAGCTCTGGTAAACTAGTTAAAATTTGAATAGTGATCGATTCAGAGGTGGATTCAACTATCTCCGTTCCAATCATGTTTGTTCGCACTAGATCTCTTATCGCCTGCTTTTGATCAAGTTGAATCCTTCCTCCTTTACTTTTTATCTCGATGATCTGATAACCTGCTAAATACATCGCAATGATTTTTCGTTTGACGGATTCGATAGAATCCTTTTGGCTGATCGCTGTTTGTGACTTTGCGGTCAGGATGGTTTTGGAATTTTTAGATGGCAATAGTGACAAAGAATTATTTGCAGTTCTAAAAATTGATACAGGATCTCCTGTCTTTAGGCTCATATCATCCACCCATTTTTTTGGAAGAGATAAAACATAGGTAGAACCCCCAACAAGCTGAAGCTTCCTAACCTCTTTTTCATCTAATACTTCTGTCAAGTACTCTTTATTGTAAGGCATATAGATTAAAGAAGTTCTGACCATGTTATATGGGGTACTATATAGATCTATATTCATCTATGAAATATATGAGAATATAGTCGATCTCCTGATATTTCTTTAATAGTCCAAAAATGTATCCATGATCCGAATTTCTCTTAAGACAGGTTCACGTTCCATTGACAAAATTTTCAAAATTGGAGCACTACTTGCAGCTACCTATGTGATGGCAATAATAGTATTAATTGTAATTAACCTCGTAACTGGTTCAGCTCCAATATGGCAAAAAGAAGGAATCAATTTTCTAGTAGGTTCTGATTGGAATTCAGTAGAAGGAAGAGAATCCTACGGAGCAGCTCCATATATTCTTGGTACTTTCGTCACGGCTGGTCTAGCGATGGCTATTGGAGTACCGATAAGTATGGGAATAGCAATGTTTCTGTCAGAGCTTGCACCAAAAATAATGAGGACACCACTCTCGCTCATCATTGAACTGCTTGCGGCCGTTCCTAGTGTAATATATGGTCTTTGGGGTCTTTTTGTATTTAGAAATTATTTGCGAGATTGGGTTGAGATACCCTTACATAATTTGTTTGGAGATAATTCAGTGATTTTTTCAGGCACTCCATTTGGCTTGGATATTTTTACAGCAAGTGTGATACTTGCAATCATGATAATACCAACGATCTCTTCTATTTCAAGAGAGATAATGCTAGCAGTTCCAAACTCACAACGAGAAGCAGCATACATGCTAGGTGCCACAAAATGGGAAGTGTTCAGACTAGCTGTAATTCCTTACTCTAAATCAGGTCTAATAGGTGCCTCAATACTTGGTCTTGGAAGAGCTGTTGGAGAAACAATGGCAGTTACTATGCTCATTGGAAATGCTACTGGCGCAGCAGCATTTCCTCAGTCACTTTTTCAACCAGGACAAACAATGGCTAGCATCATGGCAAATGAGTTTGCTGAAGCATCACAAGCAGGATTTCATCTTGCTGCTCTGATCGGAATCGGATTGATTCTTTTCGTTATTGCACTTGGAATCAACGTAGTAGCACATCTTCTTGTTGCCAAGGTAGTCAAGTCACATGAAGGAGCAATTCAAGCATGATTACAATGGAGCAAAGAGCAGAGTTTAGGAAAAATTTTAGGTATAACGTAGAAAGAAGGTTAGTAATTGACAAGATTGTAAAGGGGGTTGTCTTTGGTTGTGTAATTATAGCAATCGTTCCATTAGGAGCTATTTTGGTTCAGGTTTTTGCAAACGGTGCTGCTTCTATTAGTATCGAATTTCTTACTCAAATTCCTGGGGCGGTAGGAAGTGGTGAGGGTGGAATAGGCCCAGCAATTCAAGGAACTATTGTTTTAATTGGACTATCTAGTTTAATTGGAGTGCCAGTAGGAGTAATGGGAGGAATTTTCTTATCAGAATACGGCAATAATAGATATGGCAAAACAATTAGATTTTTCAATGATGTATTAGCAGAATTTCCTACTATCGTAATTGGAATTTTTGCATTTGCAATAATAGTTCTTACCACGGGAGACTTCTCAGTCTGGGCTGGAGCCTTTGCACTTTCAATCATAATGTTGCCAATAATTACTAGAACTACAGAGGAATCCCTTAAACTAGTTCCGATTACCTACAGAGAAGCAGGATATGCGCTTGGAATAAAAAGATGGGCCATTATTACAAAAATAATTCTTTCTCAAGCAAAGAGTGGTTTAATGACTGGAATTTTGCTTGCAGTTGCTAGAGTTGCAGGGGAAACGGCTCCATTGATATTTACAATTCTTGGTAGCAGTCAATTTATTTCTGGTTCCGGCCCTATTGATGCTCTACCGCTTAGAATATGGAGATTATCTCAACTTCCATATGATAGTGCGGTAGGACAGGGTTGGGGAGCAGCGCTGGTATTAATATTAATAGTACTATCTATTAATGTAGGGGTACGATACTTCCTTTTGAGAAAAAAAGGAGGATCTAGATTCAAAATGATAAGAGGTTCAAAGTAATGGAAACACTCACAAAAACTCCACATAAAATCAGTCCTGTAGAAGATGTCAAGTACAAACTTATTGCAGAAAATATTATTGCAAGCTACGAAGGCGTCATAGCAGTAAAAAATGTCACAATGAAATTCAGAGACAAAGCAGTAACAGCTTTAATTGGACCTTCGGGTTGCGGTAAAACGACATTCTTAAGATGTCTGAATAGAATGCATGAGCTGACAAAAAATGCCAAAATTGAAGGAAGAGTGTTACTTGATGGCGAAGATCTATACACCAACAAACAAGATCCAATAATTAATCGAAGAAAGATTGGGATGGTTTTTCAAAAACCAAATCCGTTTCCAACAATGTCAATTTATGATAATGTAGCAGCTGGTTTGAAATTAAATGGTCTTAAAAATAAATCAATGATTGATCAAATAGTTGAAGGTTGTCTCAAAATGGTTTACTTGTGGGATGAAGTCAAGAATGATTTGAAAAAACCAGGAATGAGTCTTTCTGGAGGTCAACAACAACGCTTGTGTATTGCTAGAGCTCTTGCAATCCAACCTGAAGTACTTTTAATGGATGAGCCAGCCTCAGCACTTGATCCGATAGCAACCCAAAAAATTGAAGAAATGATAAACGAATTAAAGAAAGAATATACCATAATCATTGTGACCCATAACATGCAGCAGGCTACAAGAGTTTCAGATTATACTGGTTTTATGTATCTAGGTGATTTGATCGAATTTGGGGAAACGAAACAAATATTTGAAAACCCAAGAAATGAAATTACGGCAAGATATGTTCAAGGCCAGTTTGGGTAAATAATGACACGTCTTATAGATCCACATCTTACCCATTTATCGGAATTGATGGAGCAGATGTGCACTTTGTCTATTCAAGGAATTAACATGGCAATAGATTCCTATCTTGGAGGAAAAAATGCAAGAAATGAGGTATATGAAATTTCTAATCAAATAATGAACTTGTACGATCAAGTAGGAGACTTGACCTTTGACATGATTTTAAGGTATCAACCTGTAGCAAGCGATTTTAGGCTAATAAGATCATCAATTGAAATTTCGTATGGATTTACGAGGTTTGGAAGGTATGCTTACGATATCGCAGTGGTAAGGGATATGTTTGGCGATCTATCAGAGTGCAAAAATGAGATTATCTACACTCTTTCAGGAGAAATAAAACACATGATTACTCTTGCCGTACAAAGTTTTGCTGCCCTTGATTTAGACAAGGTAAAACAACTGCAAACTGATGAGGATCTTGTTGATAAATACTACAATAAGCACCTGCCAACTCTGATAAATTCAGCAAACACAAAATGCGCTCTTGCTGATGCATTGGTTCTTCGTTATCTAGAAAGAATTGCAGATCATGCATCGTTTATAGGTGAATCTGTCCATTACATTGTTACTGGAAAACGCAAACAGCATTAGATTTAGGAGTTCAACCCTTCAAACTATATAGATTACATTAATCATGTGTCGCTATGTAATCTATCAAGTTTAACTGTAAATACAGTAGATAGTCTCATAAATTCAATGACGAAAAAAATAACTTTGGGAATAGCATTGATGCTTATCCTAATAATACCAACAACATCTATAGCGGCATTCGCTCAAACAACAAGTCTCAATGGAGCAGGTGCAACATTTCCATTTCCTTTGATTGACAAGTGGAGAGTTGAATACAACAAGATTCATCCAGATGTCTCATTAAATTACCAATCGATTGGAAGTGGAGCTGGAATTAAACTGCATACTGCAAAATCAGTTGATTTTGGCGCATCGGATGCACCGTTGCAACCAACTGAAGCTGCTGCAGCCCCTGGAACATTACATATTCCAGAAACGATTGGAGCTGTGACTGTGACTTATAATCTACCTGGAATCGACAAAGGTTTGAAACTGACAGGACCGGTTATTGCTGATATCTTTAGTGGTAAAATAACAAAGTGGAATGATCAAAAAATAACTTCAATCAATCCAACTCTTTCTTTGCCAAGTCAAGATATTGTAGTAGCTCATCGTTCTGATGGTTCGGGAACAACTTTTGTGTTTACTAGCTATCTTTCAACAGTAAGTCCTGATTGGAAATCTAATATAGGAGCAAGTAAGGCAGTTCCATGGCCAGTAGGAGTAGGTGGTAATGGAAACGCTGGAGTTGCAAGCATAGTGAAATCTACACAATATAGCATAGGATATATCGAGTTAGCATACGTCATGCAAAATAATATGACATATGCCTTTATCCAGAATGCGGATGGCACCAATTTTGTAGAGCCTACTCTTGAAACCATAGGCAACGATGCATCTGCCGCAACGGCAAATCTTCCAAAGCCAGATGGTGATTGGAGCAAAGTATCCATAGTAAATGAACCAGGAGAAAATTCCTATCCGATCTCGTCTTTTACCTATCTATTGGTGTACAAGGATTTAGGACAGATAAGTGGGATGACTCAAGATAAAGCAAAGACGCTAACTGACTTTATTAATTGGGCAGTTCATGATGGACAACAATATTCTACTGCACTACAATATGTTCCACTACCTGATTCTGTGGTAAAATTAGATGAGCAAGCACTTAGTATGATACAATATACTGGTTCCTCAGTTCCAGAGTTTGGCACGATAGCTGCCATAGTACTTGCAATTGCAATTGTTTCTGTAATTGCAGTCTCTGCAAAAACCAGACTACAGTTAATTCCAAAAAACTAGAAGAACTTCCCTTTTTTATTTTTAATCTACAAACTATAGTCTTATCAAAATTTTTTTCTATATAATTTACAATTTATTTTCAAAGCTCTCTATATCTTATGATCTGGCATAGCTGTTTATGTAATCTATGGAAGTTATTACTAAATAGCCTTCATCATCACCCTGAATCAATGAACAAAAAAATAACTTTGGGAATAGCATTGATGCTTATCCTAATAATACCAACGACATCACTTACAGCACATGCAGAAACATCACCAGAAGAACCTAGTAATGATTCATATACAATACAAGGAGCTGGCGCAACATTTCCATTTCCTTTGATTGACAAGTGGAGAGTTGACTATAACAAGGATTATCCTCAAATCAACTTGAATTACCAATCAGTTGGAAGTGGAGCCGGAATTAATCTCTACACAAAAAAGACTATTGATTTTGGCGCATCCGATGCACCGTTGCAGCCAACTGAGATAAAGGCTGCTCCTAACACATTGCATATCCCAGAAACCATGGGTGCAATTGTAATTGTGTACAACCTTCCAGAATATCATCAAACTGGTTTGAAGTTGACTGGAAAAATCATTGCAGACATTTTCATGGGAAAGATTACAAGATGGAATGATCCTGCAATCAAAGCACTAAATCCAAAGATAACCCTATCAAAGAATGCAATTGTTATTGCACATCGCTCTGATGGTTCTGGTACTACATTTGCCTTCACCGACTATCTTTCAAAAGTAAGTTCGGCGTGGAAGGGTAACATCGGGCAAGGCAAATCCGTTCCATGGACTGCAGGAATTGGAGGCAGCGGAAATGCAGGAGTAGCTAGTGTAGTAAAGAACGTTCCATGGTCTATTGGTTATGTAGAATTGGCATACGCAATTCAAAATAAAATGACTTATTCGTATGTTCAAAACCATGACAAGACTGCATTTATGGACGCAAATGTGACTACAACCGCTGCTGCAGCTAAGGGAGCAATAAAATCATTGCCAGAATCTGATGGTGTCTGGAGTCAAGTCTCTATCAATGATTCACCTGGTAAGGCGTATCCTATTTCGACCTTTACTTACCTACTCGTCAACCAGAATTTGGATCAGATGAAAGGAATGGACAAACAAAAAGCAAAGGATCTGGTTCACATGATCTATTGGTTTGTAACCGACGGACAAAAGAGATCTGAAAAATTGTTGTATGTACCATTGCCAAGCGCAGTGCAAGAAATAGACAAAAGAGGACTAACAAAAATAAAATTCAATGGCGAACAGCTATTTGACTATTCACCATAGTCAACAAAATTTTTTTTTATTTTATCTAATCATTACATATAGGATTGGTTGTTAAATAGTGCTCGTGTGAGCTCAGAATCCTATCAAATCTATTTGTATTCCATTAAAGAATAAGACCGAGAATAATTAATCGTGATCGATGAAATGCCTGATCAAAATTGTAGAAATTGCGGTGGTAATCTAGCAAGGTATTCTCAGTGTTCAGAGTGCAAAGAACAATTACAGAAAATCTGTATAAAATGTGGTAAAAAAACTTTGGAGCAATTTCATTTCAAGTGTTTTTACTACCTTGAATCTATGAGAGAAATTGTTTGTTAAATCTGGTTGGGTCTTATCTTTTTTAAAATTAACATTTTAGATCTTTTTGATTGCGTTCTTTAAATCTGAAAATGTCATAACTGGATGAAATTCTACTTTAGCGTTGAATTCCTGAAATAAAGGCTCTGCAATTGAAGGAATTGCCTCTGCGCTTTGAATGTCAACAATAAAAGCAAATGTTCTGTTTCCTCCTGACTCGTAAAAGTATGAGGCTTCAGCTTTAGTCTTTGATAGATATCCTTCAAGGTTTTGCAAAAATTTTGGATCCCTGACCATTTTGTTGCCATCTTCAACAGAGATTGTTGCTCTCACAAGGAATTTCATAATTTTATAATATCGTTGATTCAAATAAACATACTCTTCCTGCTAGCGGGCACTCTTCACACATGTGGCTATGCGCATCTAGCTTGGCATTGTGATAAAAGAACTTCAATAAATTGGACATCCATCTAATCTTAACTGCTAAACTAGAATAGTTGTTTTATATGATTTAGAAAATAGGATAATTTTTGATCCAATCCATAATTGTGCGAATCAAAAGAATTTACAGAATCCTTAAGAATAACTCGTAACTCGATGAGTTTGTTGGTAAATTTTTCAGTAATAGGCTCAAAAACTTCGGAAGAACTTGCTAAAAAAATAGCAACCAAACTCAAAGCAAAATATATCAAATCTGAACTGCGAATCTTCCCAGACGGGGAAAGCAAGCTTGCCATCAACGGCAAACCAAATGGAAAGATAATTGTGGTCCAGTCGACATATCCTCCAGTAGATTCGAATTTGATCCAAGCACTTGCCCTTGTCTCAAAGGCAAAAAAATACTCCTCTCAAGTTGTTGCCGTGGTTCCATATTTCGGATATGCAAGACAAGACAAGGAGTTTCTTCCAGGCGAAGTAATTACCATGTCACTTGTTGCAAACATGTTCAAAACAGCCGGTGCAATCAAAGTCATCATAGTTGACATTCACAGCAAAATGGCTCTGAATCATTTTAAAATATCTGCAACAAATGTTTCTGCAGTACCAGAGCTTGCAAAATATTTCAAAAAATTAAACCTCAAGGATCCACTAGTAGTTTCACCGGATCTTGGAGGAATTGCAAGAGCAAGAGAGTTTGCAAAACTTTTAGGTGTAAAATTTATTGCGTTAAAAAAATATCGTGATAGAAAAAATGGAAAGGTAGAGATAAGATCTAAAAATCAAAAACATGTCAAAGGAAGAGACTTGATTCTAGTTGATGACATGGTAAGCACTGGCGGAAGCATAGTAAAAGCAGCAGAGTTTCTAAAAAAACAAAAATGCAGAAACATCTATGCAGCCTGCACACACGCATTACTGATTGGAGATGCAGAAAAAAAGATCAGAAAAGCTGGAGTCTCAAAAATAATTAGCACAAATACAATTCCTGGTAGGACTGCTCTGGTTGATGTTTCTCCTATAATAGCAAAGGCAATTGTCTAATGCCGCAAAGCTTTTTCATAGTCTCTGGTGAAAATGTCAAGCTTGCATCTGATGAAGTGATTGCGATATCAAAAAGCTATGATTCTAAAATGTCATTTAAGACAGATTCAAGACTAGTAATAACAAACTCTACTATTCCCTGGAACAAAATAGCTAAAAGGGCAACTTTTGTGAAAACTGCAGGAAAGCTAGTTGACACCTTTTCTGACCTTTTTTCACGAGTTGATCTTTCTCTTTTGAACAAACCAAAAACATTTGCATGCAGAGCAATCAACCTTACATCAAAAAAGATGGATCTCTCTGAGATGGAAAAAACCACTGGTGCAGCAATAAAGCATGCCTCTGGAACCAAAGTTTCCCTTTCAAATCCAGCTTTTATCATTTATCTCATCTTTACAGACTCACAAAGCTATCTAGGATACACCACCAGAATTTCAGAGCCAATGAGACCAAAAAAAATAATCAAATCATCTTCTGAGCTTCACTGGAAGCTTAGCAGAGCAATGGTAAACCTATCAGGATTAAAAGAGGATGAAACTTTGTGTGATCCATTTTGTGGTACTGGAACTATACTACTTGAGGCAGAATCCATGGGAATCCATTCCATTGGAATTGATTTTGACAAAAAGATGTGCAATATTGCAAAAAAGAATCTGTCTTCAAACGGATTTAACTCAAGGATAATTAATGCAGGTTTTGAGCACATTCAAAAGATCAAAGACATTGATGGAATTGTTACTGATTTGCCATATGGTATTGCATCAAAGACATCCCAGTCGCCAAAAAAACTAATCAAAGATTTCATATCAATATTGCCAAAGAAAAAAAAGATTGCAATCATGTACAAAAAGGGAGAGGTAGACCGGATAGAATTAAACCCGGCAAAAAAATACGAGATCTATAGGCATAAGAGCTTGACTAGGGAAATCATAGTAACATGAAACTAGTATTTTTGGGAACATCTGCTGCCCAACCAACAGAGAATCGTGGAATGACCTGCATCTGCCTAGTCTTGGATAAAGAGATCCTGATGTTTGATGCCGGAGAAGGTGCACAGGTCTCATTTCTAAAATCAAAGATCGGGTGGAACAAAAAGATGAAGATCTTTGTAACACATTTGCATGGAGACCATGTTGTTGGGATTTTGGGATTATTACAGACAATGTCTTTGCAAAACAGGACCGAGTCAATTGATATCTATGGTCCAAAAGGAATTGAGGATTTTATGGCGGCAAATCTTAAGGTGCTAAACTTTGGGTTATCATTTCCTGTCAGAATAATGATGATAAACGAAGGAGAAGTATTTGATGATGAATCCTATAGGATCGATTGCTGTGAGGCAGAGCATTCCATTCCTGCATATTCATATCTTTTTTGTGAAAAAGACAGGCCTGGAAGATTTTATCCAGAAAAAGCCAAAGCACTAGGAATTCCAGAAGGCAAGCTCTGGCACGAGCTTCAACAGGGTCATGAAATAAAAGTTGAGAAAAAGACAATCAAACCATCTGATGTGATGGGTGAAAAAAGACCTGGAAGAAAGATTGGAATATCAGGAGACACAAGGCCTACAAAAAAACTAGAAGAGTTTTTCAAAAATTGTGATTATATCATATTTGACTCTACATATTCAGATGAATTATTAGAAAAGGCAAAAGAAAATTTCCATTCTACTGCAAAAGAAGCAGCTACCCTTGCAAAAAATGCAAGTGTATCAAACCTAATTCTTACCCACTTTTCTGCAAGATACGACGATCCAGATGTTTTGGTAAAAGAAGCAAAGACAATTCATGATTCCGTGATGGCAGCAAAGGATCTTTTAGAGATAGAGATCAAATAAAATGTTTGAACCAGTTGCAGACAAGCTAAGGAGGGCCAAAAAAATTGTTTTTGTCACTGGTGCTGGCATCTCTCAGGAAAGCGGGATTCCTACATTTAGAGGAAAAGACGGACTGTGGAGAAAATATGACGCCATGCAGCTCGCAACAATTGATGCATTTTATGAAAATCCAAGGCTTGTCTGGGAGTGGTATGATGAGCGACGAAAAAACATACTTGCAGCAAGACCAAATGCAGGACATGAAACAATAGCAAATTTGGAAAAATACAAGCAAGTTCATGTTCTAACCCAAAACATTGACGGATTGCATCAAAGAGCAGGAAGCACTCGAGTCTACGAGTTGCACGGAAGCATTATTACAATAAAGTGCACTGTCTGTGATTTCAAAGAAAAGATAACAGATGATTTTTCAGATCTTCCTCCCAAATGTAAATGTGGAAATATGTTAAGACCAGATGTTGTTTGGTTTGGAGAATCCCTTCCTCAAGATATTTGGAGTAATGCCATCATGCATGCAAATTCATGTGATGTAATGTTCGTAGTTGGGACCTCACTTGCAGTATCTCCTGCAAACATGTTGCCAATTTATGCGAAACAAAACGGTGCCACCATAATTGAAGTAAATCCTGAGGAGACACAAATGTCTGGTAGCATGGATCTCTCTATCAGATCAATGTCTGCAAAGGTACTTCCCGAGCTTGTTTCAATATTAGCAAAATGACTGCAAGCGTTTCAAAAACTATTTTCTTGGTCTTTATCAGATTGCATCTTTTTTAATACGTCATGGACTTGATTTCGAAAGATTGTCAGTCCTATCCTTTTAGCATAGGGTTCGCCTTTTACAAAAGATTCAGCGACATTTTTTACAAAATCTAGACCGGCCTTTGGCGGCATAGGAGGCTCGAAAGGATCAACATAGGCTTCAATGATTGTGGGTTTGTTTTGAGACATGGCTTCATGCATTATTGATTTTACTTCACTTGGTTCTCTTATAGAATATCCTTTACCTCCACAAGCTTCTGCAACTTTTGCAAAATCAATTGATGTAAATTCTATACCGTATTCAGGGTTGCCAAGAAAAGCCATTTGCTCCCATCGAATCATTCCAAGTACGTTATTTTTTATCACTATAACTTTGATTGGAAGGTTGTACTTTACAGCAGTGGCAAACTCTCCCATTAGCATGGTCAATCCCCCATCACCAACAAATGCTACAGACTGCCTTTCTGGAAATGCAATTTGTGCAGCAATCGCATATGGAAGGCCGTTTGCCATGCTGGCAAGCGTGCCTGATACTGAAAACTTCATACCTTTTCTTACGTTAATGTAACGGGCTGCCCAGATAGTATTGGTGCCGCTGTCTACTGATATTATGGCATTTTCTTGTAATTCATCTGAGACTGCAGCAGCTATTACTTGAGGTTTAATTGGTTTAACAGACGAATCTGTAGAATACATTAGTTTCTTCCATTTTTCCATGGCATGCTGTTTTGATTTTAAAAAGTCATTTTGATTTTTTTGATTCAGCAGTGGAAGCAGTGAAGCTAGTGTAAGTTTTGAATCTCCTACCAGTCCAACTTCAACAGGATATCGCAAACCAATTCTGTCTGGAAAAAGATCGATCTGGATTCCCTTTGCTTGTCCAGGTTTTGGAAGATAGTCAATATATGGAAATGAAGTTCCAACCATTAACAAGGTATCAGCTTCTGCCATTGCGTCACTTGCTGGCTCTGTTCCTAGCAGACCAAGGCCGCCTATGCTGTGTAAATCGTCGTCAGGGATTACTGCTTTACCAAGAAGGGCTTTGACAACTGGTGATGCTAATTTTTCGGCAACTTGTTTTACTTCATCTCCTGCATCTAGTGCTCCCTGACCTACTAGCAATACAACTTTGTTTCCAGCATTTAGAATGTTTGCTGCCTTTTCAATCAATTGTTGTTCTGGAAGTCGTCTTGGTCTAGAATACAAAGCATGAGCAGTATGACCAGGTACATTGGGTCGTGTATATTGATCCTTTAGTTTCTGTTCTTGAACGTCTATTGGTATTGTTAAGTGGCTTACACCGTGGAGTGAGAGGGCGCTTCGACATGCAATGTTCATTGTTGTTTCTGCATGTGCCGGACCAGTTATCATGTTGTTGTAAACTGTAACATCAGAAAACAGTTGCAGCAAGTTTACATCTTGTTGATATTTAGAACCCATCATATCGGAATATGTACTTCCAGTTATCGCCAGCACATGGGCGCTGTCAGCTTTGGCATCATACAATCCTGTTAGCAAATGTATCGCCCCTGGACCCGATGTAGCAAGGCAAGCACCTAATTTACCGGTATACTTTGCATATGCACATGCCATAAAAGCTGCAGATTCTTCGTGTCTTACAAGAACAAATTTTATTTCTTTTTGTCTTTTTCTTAATGCCTCAATGACACCATTGATTCCATCGCCAGGCAGTCCAAAAATTACTTCAACTCCCCAATTAATGAGTTGGTCGACAACAATATCCGCCGTTCTTAGCCCGTGATATTCTGTCATAATACTAGAGTGTGTTCCTAAGATAATAATATTCTCGAAAATCCTGGATAATTTTGCAATAAAAAATTAGTTTAGTTACGCACCATGATATAATATCAGATATTCATCTGGGTTGTCTCTTTCTTTTTTTGCCTTTAATGCATCTCGATATCTCTCAAAGTGTTCTATCAAGTATAGCTTGTTTCCAAATGACGAAAATGGATCAATTCCTACAAGATTAAATCCAGATTCAGGAGTAAGCGTCTCTTTTTCTTTTTCAGAAATCTCGGAGCTCATCTAGGTTCAAACTCTGGCGCAAGCCAATCTATGACTTTTTGAATCTCTGATGAATGTAAAATTACCTTGATTGGTCCAAGGGGAGATTCTTCGGCCTCTTCACATATTGCTATCACATCAACATATGCTGCTTGTTTGTTTAGATAAAACCAAGTGGTGTCTCCATGCGTATTGAATCTCATCTGTCGTCTGTATGTTTTTGTAGCTCTACGTGCTCGTACGATGTCATGAATTTTTGAAAGGGATTGTAGATCCATGGATGTTGCCTTGACGCTAGTATTTTCATACTTTAAACTTGCATCCAAAATTACATGTGAAACTGCCTGCTTCACTTTTTCTAGATCCTCTGAAAGTTTTACTGGTGCATATACTTCTATCTTGCAAGATAGATCTGGGACCTTCACTAGAGCCAACCTTTTATGATCTTGAAGGCAGAATCGACAAGTTCCGGAATGGTCAGATTGTTGTTAGACAGTGTCTCGTCTGCGAGTGCTATCGATTCACTCATGCCAACTCTGATCTCTCTAGTATCTCTGACGACAAACTCTTCCCGGTTTTCTGGATCATCAGATCTTTTCCTATTTGTCAAAAATCCAAATCTTTTATCTCCAGATGCATGAACGGCAAGGATCTTTACTGTCCCAAATTTTTTTAGCACCTCGACTTCTGCAATGGAACGCACACCATCAATTAGTATAACACTGGATGCCGAGTTTGCAATCTGATCTTTTATTAATTCTGCAACTGCGCCAGGCCCATTTTTTTCTCTAAGTTCAAGCATGAGCTTGCCCAAGTTTGCACTTGTTGGCTCAATTTTTCGAAGAACAGCCTCTGCACGAACAGCATCCCCCATTGTGATTTTATCATATCCTTTTGATCTTAGGGCATCAGCTATTGTAGATTTTCCAGCCCCAGGCATGCCAGTCAGACAAACAATCAGTTTTGGCATGATACCTTGCTGGGAATTTCCAGTCTATGAAGCTACCGGAAATCATTATAAACAGACTGCTAAAAAACTTGTAATGCGAACCTTTGTAGCTGCAGAGATTCAAAATAATTTGGTGCTAGACTCCATTGCAAAACTTCAATCAAATTTTAAAATAAATGCAAAAGCTATTTCAAGAGAAAACATGCATTTTACATTGCAGTTTTTGGGCGAGATTGATGATGATACTGCAACAAAAATATTAGAAGAGCTAAAGACAATTACATTTAGTCCAATTCAAGTAAGTTTTAGTGGAGTTGGTGCGTTTCCAAATCCCAAATTTCCCCGCGTGATATGGATTGGCGTGGATGAAACAGCATCACAAAACCTTATCAAACTTGCAAAACAACTTGAAGAAAAGCTTGCTCCACTTGGATTCAAAAGTGACAAACCATTCAAACCACATCTTACTATTTTTAGGATTAAACAAAAAATTGGGGATATAGCAAAAGATTTGGAAAAATTAAAGAAAATTCAACTTGGTAATGATACCATCTCTGAGTTAAAGTTTAAGAAAAGTATCTTAACACCAAGTGGGCCTATATACTCTGATTTGCAGGTGATAAAAGCGAAATGAAGGTTTTAGATCAAGCAAAAAAATTCACAATACCTACTCCAAAAGAAGGGGAGTTGATGAGAGAATTGGCAGAACTTTCTTTAAAGCTGGTAAAAGACGAAGCTGCAAAATTTCCAGAAGTAACAGAAGTGGAGCTTGGCGGATCTTACGCCAAAGGGACCTGGCTTAAAGGCGAGGTGGATTTGGATATTTTTATCAAGCTAAAAAATGAAACAGACGAAAAAACCTTTGAGATGATTGGAAAAAAAATTGGTTTTGATGCATTAAAAAAATTCAAACCATATGTAAGATATTCAGACCATCCCTATGTAGAAGCCTCAGTAAATGGCACTTTGGTAAATGTGGTACCTTGTTATGATGTAGAGATAGGACAATGGAAGAGTGCTGCAGACAGATCTTCGTTTCATACTAAATTCATACTAGAATCACTAGACAGGACAAAAAAAGACGAAGTACGGCTATTAAAAAAATTTTTGACTGGAATAGGAATCTACGGGGCAGAGATAGCCAAAGAAGGTTTTGGTGGTTATGTAGCAGAGGTTCTAGTATTACAATATGGTAGTTTTCCTGGGGTGTTAGAAGCAGCTTCAAATTTTGTACTTCACCAAACTATTGGAAATCCTACAAAAAAATTTGATTCACCGCTTGTAATAATAGACCCCATAGACAGCAACAGAAATCTTGGAACCGCAATTTCGGCAGAAAGTGTAGGAAGGTTTGTGCTAGCTGCAAGATCATTTTTGAAAAAACCCTCATCATCATTTTTCAAACCAAAACCAGTAAAACCTAACAGGAAAAATCTTGATAGCGTAATAATTGCGAAATTCAATTACAAAAACCGTAGCCCCGACATAATTTGGGGGCAAATAAAACGCGCTACGACAGCTGTATCAAGCCAACTAGAACTTGCGGGCTTTGAAGTATTGCGCAAATCATCCATTACAGACGAAAAATCAGAAGCTGCAATGATCTTTTTGTTGCGTCAGCCAAGGATTGAAAAGTTTATGGTAAAAAATGGTCCTGAGGTTTTAAGAAAAAATGAATCAGAAAAATTTATTTTAAAAAATTCCAAAAACAAATTGTTGTGGGTTGACGAGTCTGGAAAAATTTTATCTCTACAAGACAGATCATTTTATGATGCTAAACTGTTTTTGAAAAATCTTTTGAAGAAAAATCTCTCAACTTCGGGTATCCCAAGTGGTCTAGTCTCTGACCTTAAACGCGGATTTACTATATACGATGGCAGGCAAGCTGCAAGCAAATCCATTAAAAAGGCCTTGACTGAGCTTACCGCTACGGATGGCCTCATCTTTAGTTCCGCTTAGCAAGCTTATAGATGAACCATATTCTTTGATTCTAGGTTATCCAAAGGCAACAAAGAGCGAGCTTTCAAAACGAATCTTGGAGCTTAGAAAGCTTCGAATTAAAGGAATTATTTTTTCAGGCACAACTACACTGAACAACTTGAATGTTCTTGGAAAGGGCTACGTAGGTGTGGTGGTATTATCAAACCAGGGAAAAAAAACTGTAGCCCTGAAGATTCGTAGGATGGATTCAAGCAGGTCAGAGATGGAAAGCGAAGCAAAACTTCTAAGGCTGGCAAATGAAATAGATGTAGGCCCAAAGCTATTAGACAATAGTAAAAATTTCATAATAATGGAGTATCTTGAAGGTAAAAAGATAATCGATTGGATACGGGATCTAAAGGGTAAAGGAAGTGCTGCAAAACTGCGATCCATGATAAGAAAGGTGTTAGAAGATTGTTATTCATTGGATAAAATTCGTCTTGATCATGGTGAGCTAAGTCACATTCACAAACATGTGATTGTTGGAGAAAAGATCTGTATAATTGATTTTGAAAGTGCTAGTGTAAACAGAAGGAGTTCAAATGTCACATCAGCAACCCAAAGCATATTCATTGGTTCTGGCATTGCCAATCTTGTAAAAAAAATAATCAAGCAGCCTAACAGAAAAAAATTGATTGCTTCATTAAAAAAATACAAAAATGATCAGTCGCGCAAAAATTTTGAAGCTGTATTGCAGGTTTTGGAGTTGCACAAGTCTTGAGCTTGCAAAATCTTAAAACAAACACCCTAAGACTTTCACTTGCTGTCATAGTCTCTGCATTTGCAGTCGAGTTTACGATTGGTGCATTTTCAAATAGTCTTGCTTTAGTCACAGACAGCATTCATGCCGTTTTGGATGCTGTAGTTACTGCCATCTTGCTTGTAGCTGCAAAGTGGTCTACAAAACCTCCTGACCGAGAGCACACTTATGGTCATGGAAAAATTGAGACCATGGGCAGTTTTATTGGTGGTCTGATTATCCTTCTTATTGCAGTCTTTTTTATCTACGAATCCATTCAAAGAATGCAGAGTCCTCCTCCTACCATACTACCAGGTCTGATGGCAGTAGGAGCTGCAGTATACACAATTTGTGCAGATGTCTTTAGAATTGGGATTCTAAAGAGGGCACTAAAAAAAACAGAAGGTTCTACTTTACAAGTGGATTTCTATCACGCTTTTATGGACATGGGCTCTACCGCAGTTGCACTAGTAGGAATTTTGTTAGTCATACTTGGTCATTATGAGGGTGACTATATCGCAGCTCTGATACTGGGTGCTTTTCTTGCAGTTCTTAGTATAAAGCTGATTTACAAGACAGCACTAGAACTGACAGATGCAATTCCTGCAAGCATGGTAAAACAGGTTAAAGATATTGCTAACAAAACAGAGGGAGTGATGAACACCGAATCTGTCCAAATGCGTAGGTCTGGCAGCGAAATTTTTGCAGAAGTAACAATATCGCTAAGCGGTGCGGCTAGCTTTGAGGAAGCTCATAAAATTAGTGGTGATGTAGAAAAAAACATTAAGGATTCTATTGCAAATTCAAATGTCACTGTCCACTTTGAACCGACTTGGAAAGATGTACCGATTGATTATAAAATAAACAACATTGCCTCAGCAATAAAAGGAGTCGAAGGCATTCACAATGTTAGCTCATCAGATTCAGCGGAAGGACTTTTCATTAGTTTGCACGTAATGGTAAATAGAGAAATGCATCTTGAAAATGCGCATAAAATCTCTGATGAGATTGAATCCCAGATTAGAAATGAGATTCCTAACATTAATCACATCACTATTCATCTCGAGCCCTATGTCTCAATGCCCAAAAGTTTGCCTGTTGAAGACCTCTCTATTGAAGAACAGATTAGAAAAATTATTAAAGATTACCCATCAGTAAAAAAAATTGGCAGGGTCATAACATTCCAACTGCAAGACATATTCAAAATCGACATTGATTGTTCTTTTGATGGAAGTTTATCAGTTGAGAAAGTGCATGACATTGTATCTGAGATAGAATATAAAATAAAAAATCAAATTCATAATGCAGTTATCACAATTCATCCAGAACCAAGCTAATATGGCAAATCATGATGCAGTTGGATTCCTAAAACAGGATCCAAAACTCTCAAGAATTATTGATTTTGTCGGAGAATATCAGATAACAAAAAGAAATAATCATCTGGCAGTTCTGGTGGAATCAATCATTTCTCAGCAGCTGGCAACTGCTGCTGCAGTTGCAATATTTACAAGATTCAAAAAATTATATCCCAGATTTCCAACGGCAAAGCAAATACTGGACACAAAAAACGCCAAGTTACGCGAGGTTGGTCTTTCAGGCATGAAAATTGAATACCTCAAGGATCTGGCACAAAAAATTGAGGATAAAAAACTAAGGATAAAATCACTTCCCAAGATGGCTGACGCTGAAGTAATTGAGCATCTAACCCAAGTAAAAGGGATAGGACGGTGGACTGCAGAGATGTTTTTGATATTTTCACTTGGCAGACTGGATGTATTACCTTCTGGTGATCTTGGGTTAAGAAAGGGTATACAAATTGCTTTTTCTATGGATCAGCTTCCAAAACCAAAAGAAGTTGATGAAATTGGTTCCAGATGGAAACCATATCGGAGTGCAGCAACTTGGTATCTGTGGAAGAGTCTGCAAAAATTCGATAAGATTGGATAAACTGTATGGGCCGGCCGGACTTGAACCGGCGACCTCTAGCAACCCAGGCTAACATCATGACCAAGCTAGACTACGGCCCCCCTAGTTGCTGACAATGGTGAAATTATTAAATCGTGGGATTTTAAATTAAAATAATTTTTAATCTATAACCACTTTGCCAGTCTATCTTTTTCAAATTTTTCCTTGTCTGCAAAGTGTTCTTCTGATGGTTGCTTTAGTAGAGTAACAGGATCTGGAGAAGCAAACATTTCCACCTGAAGATATCCTGCCTTCTTTTGGCCAACTTCTACAAAGCATCCTCCTTTGCCATCAAAAATTTCTTTTTCCTGTTGGCTTTTTATTTTTGAAATTATGTTTCTTGCAACTGTTATGCCTTCTCCTTCTGCAAAAATGCCCGCCTTTGGTACAGCAATTTTGTCTGTGACCATGATTTGATTTACATCTCCTATTGCGTATACATTTTCAAAGTTTGTTTTGCAAGTTCTATCGACTGCAACAAATTTTCCTTTTTCTGCAAATCCAGCATCAACTACTGCAGATGGAATTTTGTGTGGAGGAACGGCAATGAGGAGATCAAAGCCAGCTACTGATTCTTCAAATTTCAGTGTTTTTGGTCCGACAGAAATTGTTTTTTTCAGAGGATGAAATTCTATGTTTTTTGATTTTAAAAGTTGTAATAGATCTTCACTTACTTTAGGACCCCCTGCTGGAATAGTTATTGGAGTGGGGCTGTAAAAGTCAATTTTTACAGAATCACCAACTCCGACATCTTGCAGCATTGATCTTATGAGCAGTGCAGCTTCGTACGGCGCAGGTGGACATTTGTACGGCAGTCCCATTATTACAATTGCTATCTTGCCTGATTTCATTCTCTTTACAGCATAGCGAATTTTGGGAACATCTTTTAGTTCATAAAGAATCAATCCATTATTTGAAAGTCCAGGAATCTGATCAGGGGCAAGCTCTACACCAAGTGCAATTATCAGATAATCATACGGCAAATCTTTTGATCTTGTTGTAACAATTTTGTTACTTGGATCAATTTTGACTATTTCCTCGTTGATAAAATCAATTCCTTTTTTTGTTATTGTTTGCAGTGGTCTTTTGGAATATTCAAATTCCCTGGTTCCATTTAGGATCCAAAGTTTTACTAGATCCATCATGAAATAGTCTTTTTTGTCAACTATGGTAATTTTAATTTCAGAAGATAGGTTTTTCCTTAGCTCATTTGCTGCAGCAAGCCCGCCAAATCCTCCTCCTAGAATGAGAATATTTGTAGGATTAATTCTGCATCACCAAATACTATTTTTCTTGCGTAGTTGGTCTTACTGTAATTTCATTGACGTTCATGTGCGATGGTGATTCTAGAGCAAACATTATCGAGTTTGCAATATCTTCTGCTTGTAATGCCTCGATTTCATTAGAGTATTTTACAAACGATTCTAGGGATTTGTCAGTAATTGTGTTGGTAAGCTCTGTTGCCACAATACCAGGCTCTATGGTTGTGACTCTGATCTTGTACCTTGTTGAGAGCTCTTGTCTTAGACCTTCACTAAATGCTCTTACTGCATATTTTGTTGCGCAATAAACACTCCCCGATGGAAATACTACTCTACCGGCAATTGAGGAGATGTTTACAATGTGGCCAGAACTCTGACTTATCATGTGAGGAATGGTAGAAGCTGCACAGAAAAGAACTCCTTTGATGTTTACATCAACCATTTGTTCCCATTCATCGACTTTGAGGTTCTTTACAAAGCTCAAAGGCATAATTCCAGCATTATTGATTAAAATGTCAATACGATTCCATTTTTTTATTGTAGCATCGATGAGAGCTTGACAGTCATTGCGTTTTGTCACATCACATGAAACTAAAATACACTCAGAACCAATTTTTGTAATTTCTTTTTGCAAGTCTTCTAATAGTTGAGTCCTCCTGGCTGCAATTGCTATTTTTGCTCCAGCTTTTGCAAGTGCTAATGAGGTAGCACGACCAATGCCACTGCTTGCACCAGTTACAATTACGACTTTGTCTTTTAACATATGAAAATCTATTTTTTAACACTATACATTGTGTAAATATGTTTTGTTAGTTGAAGTATACGAAGCAAAGATTCCTAACACTAATTTAGTGTAAATTGTTAATTATTTCATTGGAGTTTGAGTGTGCATACTGTGGTGAAAAACAAGACTTGCCTTTTGAGTGCAATTATTGCAAAGATAAATTCTGTGCAAGCCATAGGCTACCTGAAGAACATAGATGTGTGAAACTACATCAAATCAGAGCAAAAAGATTTGGACAAAATTCTGTAAAGCGGGAAAAGGGAATAGGAAGACAAAGTATTTTCAGAAAAGTTTTGAATAAATTCAAAGACTAGTAGAGGGCTCTTTCCGGGTTTAGTTTAGAAAGTTTTGCCTGATAGAACAATGCAATTGCAAGTGCCAGCAAAACTCCTCCGGTAAGCCAATGTGCAACTTGCATTGTAAGATAGACCGCACCAAAAACTACGCACATTGTAGCTTGAGATAAAAGCTTTATCCATGATGAAATTTTTGCTGCTCTGCATATCATTTCTATGATAAAAAGTCCTACAACTGGATACAATATTATTAGAAAATAGGTATCAAAGCGGACACCAACATCCATTTATCACAAAGAGGCTGGGCGTAATTTCTAGTCTTCCCAGCTTACTTTTACAGCAATTTTCTTGCGGATAAGAGCAACTGCGTTCTCAAAAGGAAGGGTTGCAACATCCTCTGCTTCAAACGGTCCATATTTTTTCAGATCAGAGCCTATGATTTGGTCTATGGATTTTAGAAAACGAATTACAACAGCTCTTGATCTATGGTTGTCAGCTACCGTTTCAAGGAGTTTCAATCTGCCGTTTAATGCGGCTTCAAGAATTGTTTCTTTTCGTTGCCGCAATTCATCTTCAGAATCCAGAATAAATCTTTCTTCATCTAGTAGATTTGAATAATCAAGTTCTTTTGATTTTATCGCTTTTTCGATTCTTGTTTTTAAAAGAAGTGTCGTCATGTCTGAAATCATCTTTACTAGCGAATCTTTGATTTTTGATTCTATTCCATCGTATCCTTGGTTTTTGAGATTGCCAAGGAGCCCTGCTATGCTTGCATAAAGATGTGGATCCATTTCCTGAACAGTATCATTTTCAATTTCAAGCTGCAAGATGGCGTACAATGAATTTACATCAATTTTTTTTGTTTCTGACATTTGCACATCCAACAATATTTAAATCATGGACTCCTTGTGTTATGATCAAGGAACTAAATTGCCATATAAAGTGATTGGTGGTGAACCAGTACAAGTTTACTATTCAGCTGATGAAGTTTTTGCCAAGATAAAACATGATCAAATTAAATTCATTGACTTGCAGTTTACAGGATTGCTGGGACGATTCCATCACACCACCATTTCTGCAAGCTTGTTTACACAACAACAGATGCAAGATGGTTTGCCAAAACTAGATGGTTCATCAATTGTCGGATTTGCAAAAGTGGATGATTCCGACATGGTCCTCAAACCAGATCCAAATACTTATGCGGTAATTCCCTGGATGACAAACGGCAAGACAGCTAGACTGATTTGTGATATCTATTGGGGCTGGGATAAGGGAAGACTTGAGAGGGACCCCAGAGGGATTGCACAAAAGGCAGAAAAATATGTAAAAACTCAGGGATTTGACAATAGTTTTTGGGGACCAGAAGTTGAGTTTTTTGTCTTCGACAAGATCCAATGGGACGTATTAACTCCATACAAGGGTCAGTCCTATTCTATCGAATCAAAGGAGGCACCATGGAGCCAAGAAGGAAAAGGATACCCAATGGGATTGCAAGAGGGATACTACCCAAGCACCCCCTCTGATACGTTAACAGAATTTCGAAACGAGTGTGTCGATTGTTTGAATGAAAATTTTGGAATCCTGTGTGATAATCATCACCATGAAGTTGCCACTGCCGGCCAGTGCGAAATTGATATCAGATACGATCATCTAACAAATGCAGCGGATGGTGCCCAGACCTACAAGTACGTTGTAAGAAATGTTGCGATAAAATACAGTAAGGTTGCCACCATGATGCCAAAACCAATCTCAATGGATGCAGGTTCAGGAATGCATACAAACGTAAGTCTGTGGAAAGATGACAAAAATGTGTTTTTTGACAAGGATGACAAAGAGGAGATTAGCCAAACAGCAAGATACTTTTGCGGTGGCATAATGAACCATGCAAGAGCACTAGCTGCAATAGTTGCACCGACAACAAATTCTTATCATAGACTAGTTCCAGGCTATGAAGCCCCAGTTTATGTTGCATGGAGTGCAAGCAATAGGTCCGCGATAGTTAGAATTCCAGCTCATTTCAAAGGAGAAAAATATTCAAAAATAAAAAGACTTGAATTCAGAGCTCCTGACCCATCATCAAATCCATATCTTGTATTTTCTGCAGTGCTGGCTGCTGGCTTTGACGGAATTAAAAAGAAAATTGACCCAGGAGATCCTGTGCATGAGGATATTTACAAGATGACAAAGCAGGAACGTGATGAGAAGGGAATAAAATCTCTACCTGCGACCCTGGGAGAAGCAATTGACTCTCTTGAAAGCGATAGAAAGTTCCTAAATCCAATATTCACAAATGATGTTCTTGATAAAATTATAGAGTTAGAAAGAAAAGATGAGCGTGAGGTCTCGATTAGACCACACCCACACGAGTTTTATCTTTATTTTGATATTTAGATTATAGTTTAGCCAATATTAGATATACAAGAACTGTTGCTACACCTAAAATTGCAAATCCTGCAATGAAATATGCTCTTTGGTGCTTGTCAGAGGTGCCCGCTCTGTATAATGTCAATGCACCAGCAAGACCAACAAAAAGAATCATTACTCCTCCAATTACCGATTCACTGCTAGTGTGAGTGATTACTGGATAAAACATTCCAGAAAGCAGAGCAAAGAAGGCAACAAGATAGACAAATTTTATGCCCGATAGAACTTTTGAGCTTCCACCTAGTTGCATAAAAATTTGTAATTATGTTCTACAAATAAACCTTTGATGTAATTAGATCTCTTTCGGTTTTTTACATGTCCATTGGTGGCATTCCGCCCATGCCACCCATGCCTTCCATACCACCCATGCCACCCATTCCGCCCATGCCTCCCATTCCTCCTGCTCCCGGTGGTGGCCCTGCAGATTTTGCAACGGCAATCACGTCATCAATTCTTAAAATCATAGAAGCTGCTTCGGTCGCAGATGAAACAATTTGAAGTTTTACAGAAAGCGGTTCAAAAATATCAGTCGAATGCATACTTGATACCAATCCTTTCATCACATCGATTCCAGTCCATTTGTTGCCCTTGAGCTGTTTCGATCTAAGGGAGGTCAATGTATCGATTGGGTCCATCCCTGCGTTTTCAGAAAGTGTCAAAGGAATTACTTCAAGAGAATCTGCAAATTTTTCTACTGCAAGTTGTTCGCGTCCTTCGAGTGTTTTTGCCCACTCTCTTAGCTTTGTCGCAGCATAAGTCTCAGGAGCACCGCCTCCAGCGACAATCAATGGGTTCTCCATAACATCTTTTACAACCATCAATGCATCATGAATTGATCTTTCTACTTCATCAACT
>CAZHDX010000003.1:18541-24578 GCA_964531195.1 uncultured Nitrosopumilaceae archaeon | reverse complement strand
AGGAATTGTTTTGGGATTATTTGATCAGTATCCACATTTACCTTATCTAATGGAGTAGCAATACTTTTGATTTTTTTAAATGGTTCCATACTAATTCAACTCTAATTCTCTCACATCAACAAAATGTCCTGCCAATGCAGCAGCCGCTGCCATAATAGGGCTCACAAGATGAGTCCGTCCGCCAGCTCCTTGTCTTCCTTCAAAATTCCTGTTAGAAGTACTTGCACATCTTTGACCTGGCGCTAAAATATCAGGATTCATTCCAAGACACATACTACAACCAGATTCACGCCATTCAAATCCTGCATCCTTGAAAATTTTATCCAATCCCAGTTGTTCTGCCTGTTTTTTCACAAGTTGTGACCCTGGGACTACCATAGCATGCACCTTGTTGAAGATTTTTTTCCCCTTAACAATGTGTGAAGCTTCAATCAAATCTTCTAATCTCGAGTTAGTACAAGAGCCAATGAAGATTCTATCCAATGTAATATCTGTAATTTGAGTTCCAGGTTTTAGATCCATATACTCTAATGCCTTTTTAGCTGCTTTTTCTTCATCCTGGTTTCCATTTGCATATTCCTCAGGGAATGGAACAATTCCTGTTACGTCAGCTGTCATTGCAGGATTTGTTCCCCAACTTACCTGAGGAGACAAGTTATCGACTTGTATTGTAAAGCTCTTATCAAAATGAGCTCCTGGATCACTCTTAAAATTTTCACGCCAATAATTTACAAATTCATCGTAATTTTTTGGAACATATTGTCTTCCCTTTAGAAATTCGAATGTTTTTTTGTCAGGAGCAACAAGGCCAGCTCTAGCACCAGCTTCGATTGACATGTTACAAATTGTCATTCTTTGCTCCATTGTAAGAGACGATATCGTTTGTCCTCTGTACTCTATGACTGTACCCGTTCCACCACTAGTCCCTATTTGCCTTATTATTGAAAGTATAATGTCTTTTGCAGTGACTGCATGAGGATTTCTTCTCTCACCTTCTATTCTAATTTCAAAGGTTTTTGGTTTTTCCATCCACATGCATTGAGTTGCTAAAACATGTTCAACATCGCTTGTTCCAATACCAAATGCCAATGCTCCAAAAGCTCCATGCGTAGATGTATGACTGTCACCACAAACTATCGTTGTTCCAGGTAATGTGATACCTAATTCTGGACCTATCACATGAACTATACCTTGATTTGGATTGTGTACATCAAATAGTTGGATTCCAAAATCTTTGCAATTTTTTTCCAAAGCTTGTATTTGTGTTGCAGAGATCTGATCTATTATTGGGAGAGATCGATCTGTGGTTGAAACATTATGATCCATTGTTGCAAAAGTAAGATCAGGTCGTCGTACTTTGCGATGATTTACCCTTAATCCATCAAAAGCTTGAGGAGATGTCACCTCGTGAACAAGATGTCTGTCTATATATATCAGAGCGGGCCCGCCATTTTCTTTAACTATGTGCGAATCCCAGATTTTCTCAAATAATGTTCTTGCCATGTTTTAGTTCCCTGCATGGAAGATATAATAGTATAAAATAATCGTGAGATAATTCGGGTTTATATTTAAGGTAGAAATTTCTGTGATTTCATTCAGATCAAAATTCTCAGTTAATAGAATCCTCTGAACTTTTTGATCAAAAAATCATGAAAATTTTAATTAATGATTCTAAGGTTTGTAGTTAAACAGTCCACCAGCTTCTATTATTTTACCAATTAATTCTGGAAATGGTTTCATGGAGTATGATTTGTTAGTAGTTTGGTTTTTAATCTCGTTTTTTGAAGTATTTATTTCAAGTACATCTCCTTGCGAAATATTTCTATATGCTTCTTCATCGATTTCAATTGGCAATAAAAAAGCACCATCAACTGCATTCCTATAAAATATTCTAGCAAATGACAAAGCTATGACTGCCTTTATTCCAGAATAAGAAAGAGCAATAGGAGCATGTTCTCTTGACGAACCACATCCAAAGTTACGTCCAGCAACAATAAAATCGCCTTCTTTTACTTTAGAATGAAAATCTTTGTCTAATCCTTCCATGGCATGTTTTGCCAGTTCCTTGTAATCGTGAATTTTAAGATAAGGACCTGGTAGAATGACATCTGTGTCAATGTTGTCTTTCTCATATTTTATTACAGATCCTTTCATTTCAAATCCCTCGGATCAGTTATCTTTCCAGTAATTGCAGATGCTGCGGCAACAAGAGGAGATGCAAGGTAAGTTCTTGACTCTACATGTCCCATTCTTCCTGGAAAGTTACGATTTGTAGTACTAATGCAAACTTCATCTTTTGCTAAAACTCCCATGTGAGCACCACAACAAGCACCACATGTAGGAGGGCCAACAACTACTCCTGCATCCATAAAGATTTTAACAAGACCTTCATCCAATGCTTTTTTGAAAATTGAGATTGCAGCAGGTAGCACTTCGGTTCTAATCTTTACTTGTTTACCTTTGAGAATTTTTGCAGCTGCTCTTAAATCCTCAAGTTTTGCACCAGTGCAGGATCCAATGTATGCTTTGTTTAATTCAATTGAGGATAAGTCTCTTGCAATAGAGATGTTTTCAGGCGAAAATGGTTTTGCAACAATTGGTTCCAATTCTGATGCATTATATTCATATGTTTTTTCGAATTGTGCGTCATCATCACCATGAACTTCATTGTAGTTTGTTTTTCCTCTTGCAGCCAAATAATCTCTAAGTTTTTGGTCTGGCTCTATGATTCCACTTTTAGCACCTGCTTCTGTTGTCATATTTGTAAGAGTAAGGCGTTCTTCAATTGACATTTCTGAAATTCCACTCCCTCCAAATTGCATTGTCTTGTATGCAGCTCCATCGTTACCAATGTCACCAATGATTTTTAAGATGAAATCTTTTGCCATGACATGATTTGGTAATTTTCCATTTAGCTTAAAGTAAAGAGTAGGTGGAACTTTAAACCAGATTTTTCCATTTAGAAGAACATAAGCAACGTCTGTATGACCCAGTCCCGCTGCAAAAGCCCCAAGTGCACCTGTTGTATTTGTGTGCGAATCCCCTCCAACATAAACCTCGCCTGGTAAAACCATTGCCTCTTCGTGTGATAATGTATGACATATCCCATACTGACCCATCCCAAACTTGAAGTGCTTCTGAATACCAAACTGTTTTGTGAAATTTGTAAGCTTCATAATATTTTCAGCAGATATCTTGTCTGCCGAAGGTACAAAATGATCTTCAGCAACCCAAACCTTTGATGGATCCCACAATTTTTCGATATTCATACCTTGTTTTCTTAATTTTTCAAACACGGCAATAACTCCTGGTCCTGACACATCATGAATCATTACCTTATCTACATTTACAAAAACAACGTCATCTGGAGATAATCCTGCATTCCCAGATGCTTTGGCAAGTATCTTTTCAGTGATATTCATCCTCATTTGATGTTGCAGATTTTTGAAATTAAAAGGTTTGCAGAGAAAATATTTGCTCTTAGGTATTTGTTTTTACATTGTCAACCTAGTAATTATTACTATAATAGCTCACTAGATTTTATTCTTTTTTGGATTATAGGTGATAAAATCGAAGCAAAACCGCAGAGAATAAAATTTTTTGACTCATTTTAGTGTATGATCATGAAAAATGTGTCTGTTAAAAGCGATTCATACTTTCTCTATTAAATAAATCCTACTAGTATGATCTCATGCCAAAAAAGATCTTTACATTCTGATAATTTATGAGTAAGACTAATTTATAATAAATTGGATGCATGAACCATGTCGATTTTTAATCGCGGTGAAAGGGTTCGAGTAATAGAGCTAGAAAAAGATTCTAAAATTTACATCATAAAAGATGTCAAAAAAATCGGAAGGGGAGGATTCTTGTATTTGTTAAAATCACTTGAGAAAAGATCTGTTTTACGCCTATATTACGAATCACAAGAATCACTCCTAGAAAGAGTTGCTTAATTATACTACCCTAAACGAGAGAACAGGTTTAGACTCGTAATTCTGATGATTTAATCCTAAATCTTATTAGTTATTATTTGAAATTTTGTTAGGTTGAAAAGTCTTATCTTTTTGGTATTGACTGTATTGTTCATCATCCCATTATATGATTCTGTTTCGGCAACCACAGATCTTTCCACACTTCCTAGTCCACATGTTACAATATCTCCTTCGAGTGGTCCCCCAGGCACCCCAATTACAATTACAGTGTCAAATCTTCCAGACACATCAAACGAAGAATATCCGTATCCTGATCTTTACATCTATTTACCGTTTTCAAAATCATTTGGTGTGACGGTATCAAGCCACTGTGATGGAGAGGATTGTTTTCCAATTTATACACACGATGATGCATTGAAGAGAAATTTTGCCAATCGACACATTTCGTTTTCATTATTTAGCACAAATAATCCATCTCCTACTTTTCTTAATGGTTATGAAAATTCTGTCTGTGACGTAATAATAAATGGAAATACTGTAGAACGATTCTCCACCTTATGTAATACAAAAGATGAGCCTACAGGTACTTATGAGATAAAGCTTGTTTGGGCTATAGAAACTAATCTAGAACAAAGAAATATTACAAAAACAGTCCAATTTACAGTTACTCCTGGCTCTTCACCACTTCCAGCACAAGTTGCTGAGACAGGTAATACTGTAATAAAAAAATATCAAAATGGCACAATCAACAGTACTGAATTTGTAAATGAATTAAGGGCACTAGGATGGAATGATGAGCAGATAAGACAGGCAATAGCAGTAATAGGAAAATTACCGCATCAGATGGGCAGCCTTGGTCCAGACAATACGCAAAATGTGATTCAGGGTATGAACACCAATATGAACACCTCAAAACAAAATTATGTACAACCTAGTCCTCCACAATTACCAGAAAATAATACGCAACAGGCACAAAAACAAATATCTGTTCCATCTCAACCTAAAGAGGATTATTCTGCTAAACCTAATTCATCTTCTATGCCTTATCAAACCAACATAGCTCCTGCACCTAGTCAGAATAGCTCAATGCCAGATTATACAATAGTTGGACTGTTAATTGTTGGAGCTGCAATCATAGTTAGTGTGATCTTCATTTTTAAAAAGAAAAAATTGCCTCAAACATAGTTTAAAATTAAAGAATCTCAAAAAATAACCCGTGAGCGCCTCAAATCTGACTATTTATCCAATTAAATCAGAAGTGAAAATAGAGAAATTTGATCTTTTTGAGTCCTTGGTTAGTTCCTTAGAAAGATCTCAATTAATCTTAGAAGATAAAGATGTGATCGTGATTTCAAGTAAATTTGTCGCTAATTCTCAAGATCGTTCAATCGATTATGAAAAGGTAATTCCCTCTATTGAATCAAAATTGCTTGGAAAAAAATTTCAAATCAATCCCAAAATTGCAGAAATCATACTAAGAGAATCTGACACGATTTTTGGTGGAATTCCAGGATTTGTAATCACATCAGCAGATAATATAATAGCTCCAAATGCAGGAATTGATAAATCAAATATACCAAAAGGAAAAATAATTTTATATCCAATTGATGCTTATTCTATTGCAGAGCAACTAAGACGAAAAATTTTTTTGAGATATTTCATCCATGCTGGAATCATCATAGCAGATAGTAGATTAATGCCGGGGAGAGTGGGCACTACAGGAATTGCAATTGCATGTGCAGGAATAGAGCCTGTTTTGGACATGCGCGGACAAAAAGATCTTTTTAAAAATCCTCTCAAAGTTACATTCCAAGCTGTAGCTGACAATCTTACATCGATTGCCAACCTCAAGATGGGGGAGGGTTCTGATGCTACTCCTTTTTGCCTGATAAGAAACTCTCAAGCACAAATAACAGATAGAAAGATAGAACCACATGAGACGACAATCTCCTATGATCAGTGTGTCTACGTTCGTGGACTTGGTGTAAAAAACTAATAGTCATACTTTTAATACTGGACAATTGGAGGGCAAGCTATGGTAGAGTTCTTGACCACATATCCAAAGACCATGTCAATACTCGGAGGAAAGAAAGTAAGGATAT
>CAZHDX010000003.1:0-18531 GCA_964531195.1 uncultured Nitrosopumilaceae archaeon | reverse complement strand
TTTGGATGAGGGTGGTCGTGAAAGTGAATTTTCTCTGGGTCTCCGAGTCTCTGTTTTTTAATAAGGAAAAATGGATGGGAAAGCATTTGTAAAGTATTTGACAAAATTTCAAAAGACCAGGGAAATACTCGGAGGAAAGAAAGTAAGGATATCAGTAGATAAAAAGGGAGTAGAGCAGCTAAGCATTGTAGTAAAAAAAAGTGTCGAAGAGTTGTTAAAGATCTTTTCAACTGAAGGCTTTACTAATGTCAAATTTGAACACAAACAACCATTCCAAATTGGACATGGGCTTTCGTTGAAGTTAAAAAAACCATGGGAGATGCATGTAAGACTTCTAGAGATGAAAAAGGGACTAGTAGCTATTCAGGCTGAAGTAGAAGTTTCAAGAGATTATTTGCAACATTTGTTTGGGCAAAGAACCCCTGTCTTTTATGAAATAGAAAGTCTTTTGAAAAAACACCAAGTGGAGTATAAAATATGGAATGAAAAGATAAAAAATTATGTTCAGACTGTCTTTGATAACTATAAAGTTCAGCTAAAAACTCCTAATTTCCCAGTTTTTGCATGGAAACCTATGATATTTGTAATTGGAGCTACAGGTTCACTTTATCTAATAAAATATTTAATGACAGTTTAGGCATTCATTTGATAAAAATTTTTCTAATAAAAAAATAGAAAATCGAATCAATTTATTAATAATTATAACGTATAGATTTTATGAACATATACGATACAAAGATAGTAAAATGCATAATATGCGGAAAATCTATTGGCGAAATAGAATATGATGCTGTAGTGACACTGCCAAAATGTGGACATTGTGCCAACCCAATTCCCGAAGGAGATGACAAATTACTATACATTCTTAGCAAACTGGTAAAAACAAACGCAAGTGATGTTTACAATCCTGATAAGAAACTATCAGCAGTCAGTCATTAAATTTCATTAATGCAAAAAATTTTGTCTCTTAGATCATATAATAAAAAATTTTGATCGCAATGTATCGACAATCTTTTTAGCGATGAGAGGTAATACATGATATGTCGGCATCGGCAACTCTACAAGAGATAAAACTTAATGAGCTATGCGATTCAATATCAAAGCTTAACAAAAGCATCGAATCAGTTACAGTCATTAATAAATTTGGAAGACCTGTAGAAAAAGTCAACAGAAAGAATGGCATAAGACTCTTATCAAAAGACAAAGATGAGATGTTTTTCATGCAATGTGTGTTAGAAATCTCCATGGGAAAGGAATTTGATCATGAGTATGGTCCAATTAACTATCATCTTTCAGAAAGAGATAATTTAACTATGATTACAGTTCCCATCCGTGATCATGTCATAGTTGTAAAAGCCAATAAAGATAACAGTCCCATATCGTTGTCAAAAAAAATTGTAAAAACTATTAAAAGTTACACCTGAATAATTTTGAATTGAATACCTAGACCAAAACCTGTAAACTTTAATTAGATTTTTTTACTGTTAAATATAGTGAGCTCTCGGCTTGTCGCATCATTAAGATATTATGGTATTTCGCCTTGGGAGTTAGAAGTTCTTTATGCGTTATTGAATGGGATATTCAAGGTTGAAGAATATCCTGATCCTCAACAATATGAAGAATTTCCAACTATGCTTGAGATTACTTTTCCGTTAGCATTTAATGATGCATTTTTTAAATGGTTTGGAATTGCAAGATGGGATAAATTAAAGGGAATACTAAAGGAATTAAAAAGGCGTAGAGGAAGAGGTAAAACTTTACGAATTAACATTTGTTTTTTTGGAAATCCAAACATAAATTTTAGTATCGAGCTTTTAGAAAATAACTTTTTTAACACAGCAATAGACAAAATTGATTTTGTTTTAGAATTACTACCCTTTCAATTTGATCCAAGAAAAATTCCACGAGACATTAAAGATGTACTTTATGAATTCGATGAAACTAAAGGCAAATGGAATTTACGCACAAGAGGATCTGATGATACATATGTTTTTTTGGACAATGATTGGAAACTTATTTGATTTCTTTCTCAAGCGGTTCTAAAAGTGAACGTAATTCATGATATTTTTTTTCTAAAAAATCGAGAGATTCTTCTAATTTTTTTGATTTGCCATATTTATATCGGATTAATTCTCTATGCCGCCAAAAGTTTTTTCCTTCACCTACTGACATAGTACTAAAATAATCTGGTCCTTTCAGCTTATCTGGGATTTTTATACTATAAGGAAAAAGAAATTCTGCCATGAACCATTCATCACCATCAGGATAATCTCCTCCTGTTTCAATGTCAAAAAAAAGATGCAGCAAATTTGATTGCATTAGACCGTCATCTAGAATTGACGGATGCTTAACGTTAGATTTTTTAAAATCAAGATTCAAAAGATGAGGCTCAAAGTATCCTTTGATTATTGATTTACGGAATATCTTGTTTACTTCTGACAGATTCAAGATAAAAGATCCTCAAGATCATCATGCTAATAACTCATTTTGTTTTCTAGTGCTGCTGAGAGTCTTCCTCATGCGTATTAAAAACAATAAATTTCAGAGCTCATTTTGATATGGATTCCTATAAATTAAAAAAGGAATGATTTCTGATAATTCTCTTATAACTTGGTTTTATTATTGTTGTAGTAATGGCTATTTTAGATTTGAAGTGATTCCAGAATGTTTGATATATCGGTAATCGATTTTCCACTGGATTCTATTTTTTGATCCGCAGGTGAGTTCTCTTTATAGTTTGGAATCCTTTCTGAGATTCTTTCATCATATGGGTCAATTAGTTCGTTTTGATAAAATATTCCTGTTGGAATTTTTGTATCCCATTCATTTGATTTTATCAAAGCCTGTGTTAGTTTTTCATTTTCTTCTTCTGGCGAATCTATATGAACAACGGGATCATAGTGTATATCTTCTAATTTGTAAATTCTTGGTCTTGGCTTTTTTGTCATCTCGTCGATATTATCCAATCCGGAAAACCAGTCTCTTGTGTTGATGTCATTGTATGTTGGACAGGGTTGAAGAACATCTAAAAATGCAAGTCCTTTATGTTTGATTGAAGAAATAATCAAATCTTTTAACTGCCTCACATCATAAGCATATCCTCTTGCAACAAAGGTAAATCCACTTGCAATTGCAAGTGCTATTGGATTTACAGCTTGATTTACATTGGGTTCTGTAAGCGATTTTGTTTTCAATCCTAGCTTGAGAGTAGGAGATGCCTGACCTTTGGTCAGACCGTATACACCATTATTGAAAACAATGTATGTCATGTCAACATTTCTTCTACCTGCTGCAACAAAATGTCCTGCACCAATTCCCAATCCATCACCATCTCCACCAGCTGCAATAATTGTCATCTCAGGGTTTGCGAGCTTGGCCCCTTGCGCAAATGTCAATACTCGTCCATGCAAAGTATGGACGCCGTAAATGTTTACAAAGTGCGACGTCTTGCCAGAACATCCGACTCCAGAAAAGAGAGCAGCTTTGTGGCGCGGTATTTCCATTTCTGCCAATGCCATTTGTATTGCATTAACTATCCCAAAATCACCACAACCAGGACACCAATCGTTGTGTACCTCTGTCTTGTACTCTTCTAAATTAGACACCATATGTAAGCACCTGTCTTTTTTCTGCCTTTTTTTCTAATATTTTTTTAATAGAATCATAAACTTCATTGCAAGTCATTGGCCTTCCTGTGTATTTTACTATGTAATAGTCAACTTTGTGATCAAGATGTTCATTTATTAGCGAGCCAAGTTGGCCTGTATGATTGGCTTCTATATCGATAATTGTCTTTGTATCTTTTAGCAAAGATTTGAGATAGTTGGTGGGAAATGGCTGCAATAGTTTAACTTGAACAAAACCGACTTCAAATCCATCCCTTTTTAACATTTCAATTGCATCAAGAATTGGTCCTTTAGTAGAGCCCCAGCTTACTATGCAAAATTCCGACACTCCATAGTTTTTAACTTGATCCTCTGGCGGGATGTTCTTTATTGCAAGCTCTAGTTTTAGGGCTCGCTTGTCCATCTTTGCGATTCGGTTTTCAGGATCCTCTGATATATGGCCATACTCATTGCTTTCATCACCTGTATTCCAAAAAATTCCATTTTCTAGCCCAAGCTTTGATCGCGGTGACAATCCATCAGAAGATTTGGCAAATCTCTTGTAATCTGGTGTTTCTATTTTCTCCAAAAGCTTACCTCTCTCAATTGTGATCTTGGTTGAATCAAATTTTTTTACTGTTGCAACTGTACTTGCAACAAATTTATCCATCATATGGATTACTGGCATTTGAAAGGTTTCTGCGAAGTTGAAACATTTTGCAGTGTCATAGAACCCTTCTTCTATATCTCCTGATGCGTAAACAATTTTTGGAAAATCTCCATGGCCAGCATGAATTGCAAACAATAAATCATCCTGACCATGTCGTGTTGGAAGACCTGTTGATGGTCCACTCCTTTGATACAATGTTACGACGATTGGAACTTCGTTTATTCCAGCCCATCCAAGGGCTTCAGCCATCAACGAAAATCCTGGTCCTGATGTGCTTGTCGCGGCGCGTGTTCCAGTAAGAGCTGCACCAATTACCATTCCTATTGCTGAAATTTCATCTTCAGTTTGTATAACAATTGTAGAACCAGGCCTATTGTTCTCTACATAAAAAGTCTCATTTGATTCTAAAAAAACACTTTCATCAGAAGCTGGAGTTATTGGATAATACGATTGGAATCTACAGCCACAGGCTAATTTGCCAATAGCAGTAGATTGAAAACCTTGTACAAGAATAGTATCTGGTTCTTTTGATAAAGGTGAAAGCTGAAATTTAGATTTTGGATATTTTGTAGTTGCAAAATTATAAGCAAAGTTTGCAGCACGTTTATTCATATTAGCAATTTCTGGTTTTCGTGAAAAGATAGATTCAACTGATTTTAGCAGGTTTTCGAGCGGAAGATTCAAGATTCCAAGAGATATAGAGACAGCAAGTACATTTTGCATTCTAAACATACCTTTAAGCTTTGGATTTTGCATCTCATCTGCCAAATTTGATAAAATTGTCTTAAATGAAACTGGATAGATTTGGATTCCCCTTTCCTTAGCTACATCTATCATTCCCTGCACCGTCAATGGTTTATTTTTTGACGTCAGATATTTTACTAGTCTTTCTTTAAAAAGATGGTCTAGTGTTGCAACTTCATCAACTTTGATTCCTCCAAGATCAGTTTCATAAATAATGATACCGCCATTAAACACATCATCTGCGTGTCTAAACAAAGTTTCTGCATCAAATGCCGCAAGCATGGTTATTCCGTTTACATTAGATCGAATTGTTTTATCAGAAACTCGTACACCAAAGTAGCTGTGTTCGCCTTTGATATTAGAATAATATTCGCGTTTTCCAAATATTTTCAAACCAGATGATGCACATGCAGATGCAAAAATGTTTGCGGCAGTTTCTACACCTCCACCTTGAGGACCGCCTATAACCCAAGTTAGATCTATTGAAACCATATAAGATCTAGAATTTGATTAAATATTAACAATACTATGATTATCCGCCGGTAGCGGCGTCAAAGAGAGCACATTCACATTTATCGCGTTCACCACAAAATGGACAAACACAAATGCATTGTTCTATAGGATTTGCGCATTGGACACAAATTGCAAATTCATCTTTGTGCTTTTTCAAGTCGATATCATTAGAACATTTTATTATAAATGAGTTTATGTACGATTATGATAAATCAACTCAGATAGATATTGTTACTACTGCCTTGTTAATTTGTACATCATCCTCTCATTCCATTTGCTACAAGAACTGAGTAACATCCAAGACCACAATCTTCACAGATCGGCTTCATAGAACTTTTTTCTGCACTTCCAATGCAGCAAGGCATTTTTTCTCTTCCCATATGATCTACAGATAAAATTGCCCAGGTTGGACAGTCGACAGGAGTTGTTCCCTTTCCCCCCCAGTTTTTTTTCATCAATTCTAGCTGCTTTCTTGGGTTTATTACATAATCAGGATATTTTTCTCTCATAGCTATAATATCATCAACAACTTTTGTTCTTTCTGGACCGAATGGAAGCCAAAGCGGATCTCCTTTTGTAAAGGGAGTATGGAACTGGAATCCAATTTTGTTGACATGCGGCTGCCATTCTTCTATGACATCCATTACTGTCTTGTAATTTTGTGAATTTATTGTCATTGATATCCAGATATCTTTCCAACCTTTTTCACCATTATTGTCGATATAGTCTATAATGTTTTTCTTTGTCTTTTCAAATGCTCCTTTTCCTCGGATGCTGTCGTGCACCTGTTGTGTCCCATCAATTGATATCCAATAAAAGTATAGACCGGGAATTTTTTGTAGTGGAAAAGTTCCATTTGAAACAACACAAGCTCGCTTTGGAAATTCTTTTACAAATAATTTTACCACATCCATTCTCATTGTTGGTTCTCCTCCAACTAGTGTAACGATAAAAATATTTTTTTTCTTAAATTTATTGTCAATAATTTCTTTCCATTGTTCTACTGTTAATTCCTCGTTTTCTTTTCTGTTTAGCCACCAGTAGCAATGGGTGCAATGTAAATTACAGACGTTGATTATGTCTGCAGAGCCATAGATAGGACTTTTTTTATTAAAAAGTTTATAGCTTGCATATTTTACGAAAATATGAAAATATCCTGGAGATTCTTGCATTATCTGCCGAAACCCTCTTCCCATTATCTCCATGTACAATATGATAATAACCGTATGATAAAAACGGTGTCCTTACATTTTTTGATCCTATAGGCATGGTTATATTTCAAGACTTGAAATCGGAAATGTGAAAGTCCTAATAACTAGAAAACTGCATGATTTTGCAATTAAAGAATTAAAGAAAAAATTTGACCTGATGACATATGCTGGAAAAATACCAATATCTAAGAAGCGGTTAATCTCTTTGATAAAAGACAAGGAAGGTCTTATTTGTTATCCATATGATACCATAGACCAAGATGTAATTAATGCTGGCAACAAGCTAAAGGCAATCAGCACCTATAGTGTGGGATATGATCATATAGATATTGAATACACCAAAAAAAGAAAAATTGTTGTTTCTTATACTCCCGAGGTCTTGACAAGAGCGACTGCTGATCTTACGATGGCTCTATTGTTGGCTGTGTTTAGAAGAGTTAACGAAGGGGATGGATTAATCCGCAATAATAAATGGGAAATAATCTTTGGACCAGATGAATTTTTGGGATTTGATCTTTATAGCAAAACACTTGGAATTTTTGGCATGGGAAGAATAGGCAAGGCAGTTGCAAAAAGAGCAAAAGGATTTGAGATGAATGTATTATACCACAATAGAAGTCGGCTTGCTGCAGCAGAAGAAAAACGCTTGAAAATAAGATATGTAGGCTTGGACGATTTGTTTAGAAAAAGTGATGTTGTTAGCATTCATGTCCCTCATTCGCCGATGACAAACAAAATTGTAAATTTGAAATTACTTAAGAAAATGAAAAAATCTGCATTTTTGATTAATACAGCACGAGGAAAGATAATTAATGAAGATGATCTCGTCTTTGCCCTAAAAAATAAAATAATTGCAGGAGCTGGCCTTGATGTATTTTCAAAAGAACCAATTTCCTCAAATCATCCATTTGTAAAGATGAAAAATGTAGTGTTAATGCCTCATAGTGGAAGCTCTACTGATGAGACAAGAAGAACCATGGCAGAGATATGCGTAAAAAATCTAATATCATCTCTTTCAGGAAAAAAACCAATCTATCAAGTAAAAACCTAGCTAGATGGCGATTTTTTATATTTTGTCTTAAATGCCATACTAGAAAATTAAATATAAAATATTTTACCTATATTCATCTCCACAATCTCCTATTTTAGAAAAAAGATCTTGTGATTTGGAGGTAACAGATTTTATCTTTTCTTTGTCATCTTTATTCAATTTAAATGAAAATGCTTTGGAATTATCTAATTTGTATTCGGATATGCCAAGTCTTACACCAATTATGACGCCTGCAACGCTTGGCTTGTCTAAAATGTATCTAGTAGCAATATTTGCAATGCTAACTTCATATTTTTTTGCTAAATCATCCAAGATTACAAGTAATTCTTGAAACAGATTCCACCCTCCCCAAACATCGATCATATTCTTATATTTCTGTAAACTTAACGTTTCAAGCTGAGATCTTGTTGGTTCAGGTTTTTCTTTATATTTTTCTGATAAGAATCCTCCAAGTAAGGTGCCATAAGTTAATAGCTGGATGTTGTGTTTCTGGCAAAACGGAGTCATCTTTAGCTCTGGTCTTTGGTCTATAATTGAATATTGTACTTGATTTGATACAGGTTTGAATCCATTTTCAACCATTATACTAATTCTTTCAGTGTCAAAATTTGTTAGGCCGATATGATTTATTTTTTGCTCATCATGAAGTTTTGACAAATGATGTAATGCGTCAAGATAACTTGTATCATTATAGTCCCACCAGTGAAACTGGACTAGATCAATTGTTTTCACATTCATTCTGCGAATCGATTTGTCTATGTAATGTTCTACGATTGATCTGGTCATAGGACCCGGATTTGGCACAAATTTTGTAAGTGCTTGCATTTTGGCAAGATCTTCTTCATTTTTTTTCTTTAACCTTTTCCTAAATTCTCCAATGTATTCTTCAGCAGGCCCGTAAATGTCTGCAAGATCCCACGTAGTAAAACCATAATCATGATACGAAAACATTGCAGAAATTGCAGATTCTGTGTCGATTTGTCCGTGGCCTCCAGCCACTTGCCACATACCATTTAGAATTCGGCAAATCTTCAAGTCAGGCGCTAATTGATGCATTTCTTGGATTTGCGACATGCTTATGATGTTCTAAAATCTTACAATATTTTTCTTTTTAATTTTGTCATTGTCAAAAGTAGATCTATTTATTCAAACGATAAAAAGATAGCAAGATTTTATAAATAATTAATTATTCTAAGATGTATTGAGCACTGAAGACAAATCAAAAAACAAGATAGTAATTGCAATATTAAAGATGCCAAATGGTGAAGAACATCAGGTCCCTCTTCCACCAAAAACATTCAGTTCCGGTAGGCAAGGATACTATTCTCAGATAGCATCTTTTGTTTATGAAGGTGAAATATACGGCGGCCAGATACAAGTTTGGAAGAAAGGTGCCAAGCCAGATTCCGAAAAGTAGGGATCAATTTAACAAAACTTGTAAATTTAAAAAATGCTCGTAAAAACTAAAGTTGAATCAGATCATTTGGATCCATTCGAATGCAATTGGTGCCAACTGCTTTCAGACCAATAAAGGAGATAGTACCACTTGGAACTTTGCCTTCCTTCTGTAAAATCTCTAATTTGTCTGTAAATGATTTTTTATGTTTGTAACATGTCACGCCTACCATATATTCATCATCTTTTACTTTGATAGAAATGATAAATTCTGGCGGTGTCGGACAATCTATTCCTTTTTCTCTAATAGAACAATGTTCTGGTAACATAAACATGTTTTAATGCAACAAAATATTAAGTTTGGTTTGAATCCATAAAAGTAAATTTTCATGAGAGCTAAAGTTTGTATGATATTAGTACATACCAGTCCTAATACGAAAGCTCCTTAAGAAAAAACAAATGCAACAATTACAATCAAGAAAAACTATTTGTCCCCTTTGCAAAAGCAAAACAGAGCTATTTTGGGAGCCAAAATACGATGGGTTTAAAGGAATTTGTCATCTCTGTTCTATTTCTTGGATGGATAGATCAAATTGAACAGGGTTCTAATATCTATAATCGATTAATTCTCAAAGTCTAATTCCATTCGTATGTAACATTTCATACATACAAAAAATAATTACACTGTCTTAGAACGATCAAACGTGGATTTTAACAAAATAGTACATGAAATTCTTGCCGGAGAAGAGATGCGGTATGTGGAAATTATTGGAGAGGAAGGAGAATTAATACAAAACAAGATGAAAGAAGGAAAATACAGTGCCAAAGAACAAAAAAATGAAGAAATGCTAACTTTAGATCTTTATAATTTAAAAAAAGAAGAACAGCGGTTCAACAAAAACTTGGGTAGTACCACTTTTATGCACGTTGCTAGAAAAAAACTGAACCAGCTAACCTGGTATCATAATAACTTGATAATTTACTGTACCTGTGAACCAAATCTAAATCAAAGTAAGATAATTGAAATAAAAGAAAAGATAGAATCCATCTTGGGAATTACTCAACCCAATCGCTTAAGAGACATCATAAAAATTCCACATTGATTCCTTTGTATTTGTAGGGTAATCTAAAAATCCCCTTTTTTGAAGATCTTGTATTATATTTGCAGAATAAATCGGTGCTCCTGTTGCGCCCGGAGAATTATAGTTTAGTATGTGGAAAGAATTTGGACCTTCAAGCTCCATTACATCTGGTAAAAATTTTCCTTCTGATGTTATAAGGGGTGTTCTAATTCCTGCAGTACCTCTTTCTAAGAAAAATTCTGGTTTTATTTTAGGTATGAATTGTTGAGCTCGTTCAATCATGACTACTTTTGAGAGAGAGCTTAACCATTCTTTTGCAACTAGATTCATGAAATCAGGATTTACAAGTAGTTTTCTTGCGTTTCCAGTAACTACATCAGCTAATTTCGAAATAAATGTTTCAATATTTCCTACGTAACCTGAATATGTCTCAGGACTTGGAACAGGTACTGCATTTGGTCCAACTTCACTTCTTCCATCTGCTCGTAAAATCCAATGCGGATCTAAAAAAGGAAAATCTGGATAGTTGGGGACGCAATAAATATTCGTCTTTACAAGATTGGCATAATCCTTTTGTGCAATCCAATATTCACCTCTAAAATGGAGATTAGAATATTCCATTGCTAAACCAAATTTTTTTGCAATATCCAAAGAATATCCCCCTGCACAATTTATCACAAAATCTGATGTCAGCTGTGTGTTATCTGCAAAAGTTATGATAGGTTCTTTTTTATTTTCAATAGATTCTACCTTGTGATTTAACAAAAATTTTGTTCCATTTTTTTGCGATTCTTTTTTCAGCTCATAGGTTAGTTTGCCATAGTCTACAGCAGCATCAGTTTTACAAAAAATTGCAGAGTGACATTTAACATTTGGCTCCTTTTTTGCAACATCGCGGTCATCAAGGATTTCAATATCTTTTTCGGAAATTCCGTTTTTGATCCCCCATTTCGAGTATTTTTGCAAAATTTTGTCTTGTGTATCATCTAATGCGATTTCCAGCGTTCCAATTGGTTTCCATGCGAGGTCTTTTTTTGTGGAAAATTTTTTCCACAGATCATGTGATAGAAAGGCTGCCTTTGCCATTTTCCCCTTTTTTTCTGGGTCTAGATAGAAGGGGGAGTGAACTACACCAGTATTGCGACTGCTTGTGTGCATTGCAACTTCTGATTCTTTTTCGATTACGCTGACTTTGATATCATATAAAGTTGAAAGCCAATATGAGATACATGTCCCAAGTATTCCACCCCCGATTATAGCTACGTCACATCTTGTCAATAAGATAATTACAGAAGCGTTTCTTTTAATTGATTGTATATCAAAAGAGATTTTTATTAAGACATTGGACCAAAAGACCAAGCGGAAAAAAATTTTGGCGAAATTTCAAATGCTGCTTCATTTCCTTGTCGTATTTCGTTGAGTATAAATTTGCCAATGTCATTTTCCAAACCTCCCATGTATTTTGTGATTATTTTTTCCGCAATTTTAATATTGGAATTTAAATCATTGAGCGATTTTATCGTACCTTTTCCTTTTACTCCCTTGTAAGGAAATGATTCGTCATCTATGGAGAAATAAATGACTTTTTGTCGTAGAGCATTACTAGCTTTCTTTGATTTTTTTGCAGTTACAAAATAGATTTTATCATTTTCAAAGTTATACCATATTGGATGAATGTTAGGATCGCCTTTTTCATCTATTGTTCCTAATTGGAGATTCAGTTTTGCCTCAACAAGAAATTTCTTTACTTGTTGTTCTGTTAATTGCTGACTAAAACCGGGAATTGCATTTACTATCTTCATAACATAGATAGTAAAATCTAACTTAAATTAGTTAGCATATTCATTTAGAATATTTGTATTGTTCTATTGCATAAACACGATCTATTTGCGGTTTAGCTATATTACAAATGTAGCTTCTTCCTAAGATTGAAATTCAACAGCATGCTTAAAGAGTAAAATGATGAAATTCTTGTATGAGTAAATCCGGATGGGATTGGAAGTTTAATCTTACTGTCTAACCCAGTAAAAAGTTGTAGAATTTATGAAGACATGGTGACAGGTCTGGAATCTCAGGCAAAAAAAACCACACTAATCTGAATAATCATATAAGCAAGATCCTAAATGCATACAACAATCATTATTACTGCACTGAACATTTGCATTATTTTTGATTGAGTCCTCAGATGTTAGAACAGCTAATCGATCACAGTAATGTCAGTATAGAAAAGATATCCAAAGCTTATGAAATCGATCTCATTAAACAAATGAGATTCAATTGCATATCAATGGATTCTCATTCAATAATGGAGTTCATTGAAAGTACATGTTTTATCCGCAATATGCCATTTTCAGAAAATTCACTGACAGTGATATACGATATGATATTTTTGATGGGTCTGGTAGGAAGTGGACGATAAAAAAGATAGCACTTGAATCTATAATGAAATCTATAGATGTCATGACAATAGATTTTCTTTGTAAAGTGTGTTATGATTTGTGAGGGCTCTATTTGGAATAAAACACATTTCCGTTTGCGTCCGTAAACCCGATCCTCCAATCGGGTATAGACTTCACGGTAAACCATGTCATCTTGACTGGGACCCAAGTATTTGCAGGGGTAATTGGTTTTCTGTGAACCCCCAGTTTGATACTATCAATGGATCCATTTGATGAGGAATCCAACTGGACCTTGAGCGTCAAGTTGTTGATTTTTGCTGCCGTATCTATTCCTGCGGCCTTGAGGTCGCAGCTAAAGACCTTTGGCGCAGTCGACGTTGTGAGAAATGAGCAGTTCAGTGGATAGTTGGTTCCATTGACAGATGCTGTAACTGTTGCTATTCCACCATAGCTATTGCGATAGGCAATGTCTGCTGTTAACCCGAAGGGATTGTCAGGACCTGTATAGTGTGTCCACTTGCTGATCGTAATTACGGAGTTTGGCCACATGTAGACATAGGTACCAGTAGCGCCAGTGCCTTCTGTGTACATCAGATTGCTATTGACGTTAACAGGAGTGTTGGTTTTTCCCGGCGCGAAATAGGTGACAGTGCCGGAAGTCGAGGTCACATTCAAGGAGGTTATGTCCGGTCGCTTTAAGTCCATTGGTGACGCACTATCAAGAGAGTAGAAGCGTAGAGCATCGACCCAGACTGTTCCCTGTCCTGCAAGTTCTATTGCAGGATCACCCCTTACTAGGGTAGAGTCCGGGCCAGTAGGAGCTGCCGCCTTGGCGTCAAAGGTTACCTTGAACCAGTCAGATGTTCCGTTGTATCGCTGGTCATAATAGACATATTTTGGCGCATTTCCATTGCTGTCAAAGAAGGTCTGGTATATCCTAAAGCCGCAGAACACCTCGGGTTTTGGCGGGTTGTCTACCGTGACACAGCCCGTTCCCTTGACGTTCTGCAGTTTGACCATTAACTCCATTCTGTATGTTTCACCGGGTACGATGTCAGGCTTGCCTACCTCATAGAGTTTGTTGCCTACAGGATAACTCGGAATAGCCATGACTGCTGTGGAGTTTGAATAGAGGCCTGTAATCTTTGTAGAATAAGCGCCCTCGTAAGTTACTGAATTGTCAAAGTAGGCGTCTACTGCTTTCTTATTGCCAAAGCCGGCCTGTGGGCTATAGTCACATGCCACTTTCCCATTGGTAGAATTAGTCCAGCAGCCCCATATCTCAAATCCCCATGGTACTGCCGTGCAGCCATTCTTGTCAGCGAACCCTGCTGAACCTGGTACAGTATAAGATACATATCCGCATGTGACATTGTTAAAGTCAGAGTCCGGCGTGTTCTCTATTCTCTTTACCCATGTGTTGGAGCTAGAATTTTTGGTCTCAATCCAGGTGGAGTTGAGTCCTATAGTAGAATTTACGTCTGCACTAGAGGTGACGAGATAGTTGGCGACGTTGTCAGGGAAGGTCTGCACATTCACATTTCTAAATGACCCGGTGGATTTTATGGTAACAACAACATCGCTTTTTGATGATGCGCCATAGCTATCAGTTGCATTTAATCTGAACGCCACATTGGTATCGGCATTTACCTGTGGAGCAGTAAAAGATGGCGTTAAAGTGGTAGAGTTTGCAAGGGTTACCGAAGTCCCGTTAACCTGTGTCCACTGGAAAGTCATAGGGTCTCCATCTGGATCAGTAGCTGTACCGGACAGTTGTACAAGACTATTTGCGAAAACAATTTGGTTGCTACCTGCATTCACTATCGGTGGTTCGTCCTGTATAACAAATGATTCTATATCAAATGATACTGATGTAGTCGCACCAACACTCCCATTGACGTCTGTCCCTTGGGCAGTTATTGTGTGAGCGCCAATGGACAGACCAGTGAAAGTCTTGGTCCAAGTTGCTGTTCCGTTTGCAAGAGTTGCATTTGCTGCATCAAGTGAGACCAGCACGCCGGATAAAGGATAGGTCCCTGCGGTAGCTGTACCGTTAACTATTACATTTGGCACTACAAACACTTGGTTCGTGGTTGGTTGAGTGATTGAAGCTGTCGGAAGGTTATTCTTTATGGTAACAACAACATCGCTTTTTGATGATGTGCCATAGCTATCAGTTGCATTTAATCTGAACGCCACATTGGTATCGGCATTCACCTGTGGAGCAGTAAAAGATGGCGTTAAAGTGGTAGAGTTTGCAAGGGTTACCGAAGTCCCGTTAACCTGTGTCCACTGGAAAGTCATAGGGTCTCCATCTGGATCAGTAGCTGTACCGGACAGTTGTACAAGACTATTTGCGAAAACAATTTGGTTGCTACCTGCATTCACTATCGGTGGTTCGTCCTGTATAACAAATGATTCTATATCAAATGATACTGATGTAGTCGCACCAACACTCCCATTGACGTCTGTCCCTTGGGCAGTTATTGTGTGAGCGCCAATGGACAGACCAGTGAAAGTCTTGGTCCAAGTTGCTGTTCCGTTTGCAAGAGTTGCATTTGCTGCATCAAGTGAGACCAGCACGCCGGATAAAGGATAGGTCCCTGCGGTAGCTGTACCGTTAACTATTACATTTGGCACTACAAACACTTGGTTCGTGGTTGGTTGAGTGATTGAAGCTGTCGGAAGGTTGAGATTAGTATAAGTCTGGCTCTGTACTGTACTTGGATTACCAGATTGATCTACACCGTAATATTGTAATGTCGTGTTAGCACTGATTGGGATTGCTGAACTGTATTTTGCACTAGAGTTGGTAGGTGTTATACCGTTTGTAGTATAGTAAATGGTTGCAGGTTCGTTTGAAGAGAGTACAACATTCTGTGTAGTAGAATAGGCACCACCAGCAGGATTAGCTGTTATGACAGGAGGAGTAGTGTCTAAAAAGACGTTTACATTTATAGTATAGTAAAATATGTTTTGAGCATTGTCAATTGCTCTTACTGTTAGTGAATGAGCTCCAGTTGTTGTGAATTTTTTAACTACTGTCCATGATGAATAATCTCCTGGTGCTTTTGGAGTAACAACATCATACGTACCGGCGGCATCCATCTTTACCATTACTGATGCCAAACCATTTGCGTCAGATGCAGAACCACTGACAGATATTGGAACATTTACTGGTAGATTAGCATTCTTAGCTGGTGACGAAATTACAGCTGATGGTAGCACCGTGTCAATTGTGTAAACTTGGGAATATACAATGCTGGTCTGAACCGAGTTTGTGGCAAAGTACTTTAGAGTTTTAGTAGTGCTAATGGAGATTGGCGCAGTGTATTGTGTACTGGATGTAGTAGGTGTGCTACCGTCTAGAGTGTAATAGATTGTGGCAGTAGAACTTGGTGTCAGCGTTACTGATTTTGCAGTGTTATACAGGCCACCAGCTGGTGAAGCTGTCACAGATAGATTGAAAGTATAAGTCTGGCTCTGTACTGTACTTGGATTACCAGATTGATCTACACCGTAATATTGTAATGTCGTGTTAGCACTGATTGGGATTGCTGAACTGTATTTTGCACTAGAGTTGGTAGGTGTTATACCGTTTGTAGTATAGTAAATGGTTGCAGGTTCGTTTGAAGAGAGTACAACATTCTGTGTAGTAGAATAGGCACCACCAGCAGGATTAGCTGTTATGACAGGAGGAGTAGTGTCTAAAAAGACGTTTACATTTATAGTATAGTAAAATATGTTTTGAGCATTGTCAATTGCTCTTACTGTTAGTGAATGAGCTCCAGTTGTTGTGAATTTTTTAACTACTGTCCATGATGAATAATCTCCTGGTGCTTTTGGAGTAACAACATCATACGTACCGGCGGCATCCATCTTTACCATTACTGATGCCAAACCATTTGCGTCAGATGCAGAACCACTGACAGATATTGGAACATTTACTGGTAGATTAGCATTCTTAGCTGGTGACGAAATTACAGCTGATGGTAGCACCGTGTCAATTGTGTAAACTTGGGAATATACAATGCTGGTCTGAACCGAGTTTGTGGCAAAGTACTTTAGAGTTTTAGTAGTGCTAATGGAGATTGGCGCAGTGTATTGTGTACTGGATGTAGTAGGTGTGCTACCGTCTAGAGTGTAATAGATTGTGGCAGTAGAACTTGGTGTCAGCGTTACTGATTTTGCAGTGTTATACAGGCCACCAGCTGGTGAAGCTGTCACAGATAGATTGGCTGCAGACGCCTCTGAGGTAATTATTCCTATAACTAAAATTGATACAATAAGTGCAATGCCAAATCTACTACCCAATCCAAATGTGAAAAATATCTAATTCAATATTAAACGTTATGAACCACTGATGTTTCATACTATATAACATATGTTAGCAACTAGGCATAAGATCCCCTGCGTGATAAAAAAGAGCGTTAAATAAGATTAAGGCGCCGGGAGAGAGATTTGAACTCTCGAACCCTTGCGAGTACGCGCTTTATGGTAAATTATTTCCAGGCGCGCGCCCTACCAGGCTAGGCGACCCCGGCATTTTCGCCAATTTACTCGTAATTTTGACTATATATTACTGTAAGAGATAAAATTACGGAATCACGCAGATATTCCACAGCAAAATAATTTTTTTTCTTTGGTAATACAGATCATATTTTGTTTATTTGGTGAGGTTTAGGACAGTTTATTAAGTCACATTAGGCCTGAATGCGATGAATAAAAAACTAGCATGTTTGATATCATGGTTTAAGAAAGATTCTTCAAAACCATCAAATGAGAAAGAAGCTAAAAAAGAATAAACTAGAAACAGACTAGATTTTTAAAAATTTATTTTTGATCAAGACAGTTAGCTTTTCATCATTAACAATTTTTTTGAAATTACCTAAAGTGTGAAACTGTAAGCTTTTCACCAGTCTTTAGATCTTTTTGTGTTCTTACTTTACGAAGAGCTTCTTCAAAATGCCTCATCTTTACTTTAGCAGTCTCTGCTTGCTTTTCTGCTTCTACTGGATCAGGGTATTTTTCAAGAAATTCATGTATGACCGTTGATGCAGCAGTATTTGCAATAGAGGCAACATCAGCACCACTTAGACCATCAGCATTCTCGGCAATCTTTTCTAGATCCACATAATCAGGGTTTGGACTGTTTTCAATTCTTTTTTCTTTGTCAATAGGAATTTCCTTACAGTTAATCTCCAATATTTTGAGTCGTCCTTCCTTTTCTGGCATTGGGACTAGAATCATCTTATCGAATCTTCCAGGTCGTATTATCGCTTTATCAATCATGTCTGCCCTGTTTGTTGCTGCAAGGACTACTACACCTTGTAAGCTCTCAATTCCATCAAGTTCTGTTAGAAGCTGGCTGACAACTTTTTCTGTAACAGCGCTCTCTCCCATACCTCGTACTGGTACTATAGAATCAATCTCATCAAAAAATATTACACATGGTGAAGCTTGCCTTGCCCTTTTGAATATCTCTCGTATTCCCCGTTCTGTTTCTCCAACCCATTTTGACAGTAACTCAGGACCCTTTACTGAAATGAAATTAGCCTCGCTTTCTGTTGCTACAGCTTTTGCTAAAAGTGTCTTGCCAGTTCCACTTGGTCCATAAAGCAAGATTCCACGTGTCATTCTGTAACCTAGTTTAGAGTAAAGTTCAGGATATTTCATTGGCCATTCTACTGCTTCTTGGAGTTCACGCTTTACACTTTCTAATCCCCCAACTTCGTCCCATTTTACATCAGGTCTTTCAATGTAGACTTCACGCATTCCAGCTGGTGTAACCTCACGATATGCATATTGATAATCTTCTGCATTTACAATTAATTTTTCCAAAGTTTCAGTTGGAATTTTTT
>CAZHDX010000002.1:0-29515 GCA_964531195.1 uncultured Nitrosopumilaceae archaeon | reverse complement strand
CAATTGGAATCAAAACACCAGAATTTGCTTTGATATCAAGCCACATCAAACCAACAAGAACATTGATAGATCCTTCAGAAAAAATATTTGCAATTGATTCACATGTTGGTGCCACAGGTTCTGGATACATTGGAGATATCTTGAAACTAATTGATGAGCTACGAGTAGAGGCACAAAGACACAGACTAACCTTTGAGAACTCGATTGATGTAAACTCTTTAGCAAAACACCTTGGAACATTTTTGCACAGATATACAATCTATGCTGTAAGGCCACAAGCTGCTTCAGTAATAATAGCAGGTGTCGATCAAAAAGGAGTCCAGTTGTATCAAGTAGATCCAAGTGGTACATTCTTTGGTGGTTCCGGATTTGTAATAGGCCAATCTTCAGAGGTGGCTTTGACCGAAATTCAAAAAAAGTATAGTGCAGACATGAAACTAGAACAAGCAATGAAATTAAGCAATGACGCAATTGAAAAAGCTCTTGGAGAAAAACCTGTTGTAGAAACAGGAATAGTACTAACAAAAGAAAAAGAATTCAAAAAAATATCTCCTTAGCTTTTATTTTTTTATTTTTTTGAACTATAAAATTATCAAATATAATTTTAGGATGTGTCTTTATTGTTTTCATTCATTTTGATAAAGATTCTCACTACTTCAAGGTGTGAACAGTTTGCTTTCAGACCCTTTCCGTGATGAAATTTGTAAAAATTTTGGAATCCTTGACAATCACAAGAATCCAAAGTTACAAAATATGATTTTGAAGAATCACTTGATGAGCGTACTTGATAAAGATCGTTTTCAATTTTTACTACGCCATTTTTTGCAAGTTCCTTTGCTTTACGAATTGTGCTTGCACTCATGCATATTATAGCGTCGTATTGTTTTTAAAAACATCTCTTAATGAAACTGCTCTTTTCTCATGTGTATTAAAATTTGATTTTGTCTTCAAATAACGTACGGGAGTCTTCATTCATATGCAAAATTATTTTTGTTCATCGATAACGATAGTTCAAGAATAGGCGCCTTGTTTATCTCTCAATTCTTAGAATCAGCCGTATTCATCTAATACATAGAATAACTATTATGAAGAGATGAAATTCTAGCCTTTTTTAGGACCTAGTTTCACTAAGGATCTTTAAATTAATACTTAAACTAGTATCAGGAAATTTGCTATCTTAATCTAGCATCTTTTTCCTTCTTTCAAGGCTTCTCTGCATTTTGCTGCTGCATGTTGTGCATCGAACATTGTCTTTAGCAATTTATCATATTCACCTGGTTTACAAAGATGATCGCCACATACCTTTTGACCACCCAGATAACGGAAGGTGGTATGGCTGTCATCAAAGTTGTCCCTTGTGATCAATGCACTTGCAGCTGGTACTGCAGCTGACAAAGCAATCATGGATGAAATTGCTATTGCAAATAATCCTACGTATTGAAGTTTACCCATTACCAAACTTACAAAATCACATACATATTAAGATTAGGTAGAATGTAAAATAAGTATATGGCGCTAAGCGAGGAATTTCGTCATATAATTGAAAGTAACATACATGGAATAATTGTTACTATACCAACTCTAAAACAGGAATATCCAAAATTAAAAACTGAATGGAATTTTAAACATGAATTTGATTTTATATATGGAAGTATAATCGGTCAAATCCTTGGCAGTTGTTTTACAGCATTTAAAATGACCCACAATAGGGAAGCAACGTCTGACGAAATTTTGACTATGGGAGAGATTATCGAGTCATATTTCCCGCTAATAAGAGAAGAGATCTTGCGTGTCTGATATTAATACTGACACAAATATTCAATCCAATAGGACATAAAATTAAACTTGTTTAAAAATTGGTGTGCTTGTAAATTATGACAATAAATTTTTGATCTATTTTGAACATCTTGTATGTAATGATTTGTTAAAACTAGAATTTATCTAACTTGTTAAATAATCGTCTAATTGAGAATGAATACATGCACATGCTTTTGTGGCTGCCAAAATAAGTTTGAAGAAATAGCAGATAATTCACTTGGTTTGTTAATTGCCTTAAGCGAGAGACAAGTGTCACAAGACAAGAATATCTGCAATGGTTGCAGATTTGATAAACATAGAAAACGAAGGTTTAAACCAAAACGAATTGCTCTCACGGAATAATCTGGCATATAAAAAAAGCATAACCTTGAATAATCAAGTATTTTTATCAAGTTCGTGGAAATAGATTCCAATATTCTTGCACTGATTGCTACTATGGGACACATCATGACAGGAGTTGGAACTGTTGTTTTAGTAATTTTGATTATTAAAACGCTGAAGCACATGGAAATTGCTACAAAATTCACCGAAGTCCAAACTAAATTCAAATTCAGACCTTGGATTGGTCCTTCAAACACTATCAAAGAGATAGAAGGAGACGCCAAAAATAATAGGTTTGAAATTACTTTAAAAAATTTTGGAGACCTGCCAGCTACCAGTGTCACTGCAAAATCAATTACAAGTACAAATCAAATTACTAGAGAGCACTTAAACTCAAACAATGTCAATGTGTTTAATATGGGTCCAATGTTGCCTAATATGGAAAAGCGGTATTGGCTGTTTGTAGACAAAGAATTAATGACAAGTGCTCTTTCTTCAAAAAAAGAAATCTACACTGGGATGTATTTTCAATACATGGATTTGGACAAAAAAAATGGCTATGGAATGATAAGCGAATTAAACCCACAAACAAAGAGCTTTGTACACAAAGAAATGTGGGTTGATGTACCAGGTTTGGAAAATTAAAAATTTTATTTCTATTCTGTTGGTTATGTTAGAATTAAGCTATCATTGTGAAAAGTAAGCTAGTTTGATGACGACAAGTAATATGATAAGAAGAGATAATGATATACATGACTCAAAAACTTGAATTCAAAACTATATGCTTGGGATGTGGTTCAAAGGAGGCTTACATCTATTTCGACGTGAGATATCGGGGTCTTAGGGGTGCATGTCCTCTATGCGAAACCAATTGGCCTGAATCCTGATAAAAAATTTGCCTACTTTGGATTGCCAATTTTTTAAAAATCCAGTCTTTTTTTCGCATGTGATTTTTTTCTTTTCGATATTTGAAAGGAAACTATCGATCAATTTTTTATTAATGGATCATTACTTTCTTAGCTAATACTGAAAATACTAAGCTACTTTGGCAAGTTGTAGTGATATACGATTAAAGGCAAATTTATTCATGAGTGCCTTAATTTTCTACTTTTGGGCTTTCCTCCTTGGATTACATTTTTATCATAAAAGCAAGATTTTTTCTAGTCGAACTTACTTTGCTCAAATTGTCGAGAGGTTTGTTATTTGAGTTATACAGAACCGATTCCATTAAAATTCATAGATTCAGTGGATAAGCGCAAACATATTGCGCTATTTTATGAAGAACCAGAATATGCTCGACTAATAGAATTTCGATTTATAAAAAACGGATTAATGCAGGGTGAGCAGTGCGTATATGCCACCGATGAAGATTCAGGTGATATTGTAGTCAAGATGTTAAGCTTTGGAATACCGCTTGAATATCTTGAAAGCAAAAAGCTGCGAGTATACCAACTCCATGATGGTTATACTAGCCGTGAACAAATATTAGGAAATTCCAAGAAGAGCCTTGAAATGATATTATCTGGTTTGAGATCTCCCTTTAGAATAGTTTCAAGGATTATACCGGACGTTAACACTCTTGTTGGCATGTCTACAGAATTAGAACTTGAAAAACAACTTCACCAATGTTTTGATGATTTTGGAGGATCTGTCATGTGCCCATATGATTTATCTAAAATCGAATCAAATAGGCGCAAGGAATGGTTGTCAGAACTCCGGGAAAATCATCATGAGACGATTTATGCGCCAAAATTTGGTCATGGTGGAGTTCTCTCAAATAAAGATCAAATTTAAAAAAATATAGATTTTTTTAATTTTAACTTGATTTGCTTCAGAGATTAAGAGACAGTTATAGTTGTAGAAAGAGGAGGTGCTAATGCATCAGGTTCTAAAAGATTCTTCCAGACAAAAATTTGAGCGGTGTATTTTCCAGGAGATTGAGGCATCCATGATTCTGCAAGATTAAGAGATTGATTGTCAACCAGTGTTCCTGTTATCCAAGATACAGATAAAGTAACTCCATTCGAATCTACTACTTGAAGAATATATGTAAAAGGCTGATCTTTTTGATGCGTGTTTGTAAGATCGGCTGCAATTAGGATCTGCTGATTTTCTTTTACTGTGCTTATAGGATTGCCAAATGAATCAAGAATTCTTGGATTGTTAGAAATTATTTGTTCTAGTGGTTGATTAGTGGTTCCAACTGTCGTAGTTGCAGTAAGATGCACTTCATCAGAAATAGAATGGGGAGGAGGTAGAGATCTGTCTATATATTCACCTGTAATTGTATCTCCAGGATTAACAAAAAGTCTGTTACTTGACGAGTGAGAGTCTGTAGTAAAGTAGACAATGCCTTGGAAAATTCCTGTGTCTTCTCCTGTCTCTGTCATTGAAATTTTTGTTCCACTAGAATCCGAATCAGACCAGACGCTTGTCTCAAATTTATCTACAGCTTTTGGGTTAAGATTCATGTCTTGATCAATTATTTGCAAAACACCTTGTTCATTAATTTGATAATTTTGCTGCAGCCATTTTATTTGCCCAACATTCCATTGTATAGGAGCAGAGCCAGTTATAGTCAGATCTTTATTGTATTCGAAAGAAACAGTTACACCATCACTGCTTTCAGCTGGCAAAAATCCATTAGTTGGACCGCTACCACCCAATAGACCGGTAGGATTTGTACCACTTCCGTCTATACCTTCTGCTCCTTTTATTGATGGATCTCCAGTAAGAGTCACGACGCCTCCAAATATTCCTGTATTTACTCCAGTCTCCGCTAATCTATACTGCGGTAGATTATGACCCCTTGTTGAAACGGATACATCAATTGTATCAACAAGATTTGGATCTGAATCAAAATCTGGTGCAAAGACACGAATATTCACTAGATTGGTCCATGTGTATGTTTTTTGATCAAAACCTACACTAGTTGCGGACACCAGTTGCGTCGATAACAAAAATGCAATTATCATTATAAAAATAACAAGTTTCATTAATCATTATAGCTGACTTCATTTTCTAATTAAAAGGTTTGAAATTATGAAATTATGGATCTTTTAAATATTATCGAATCTTTTGCTCATGACCCAACTTTGATTAGGTTCTTATCAAATAAGAATTGTAATCCAGTAAGAAAGTCATTGTCAGTTATCTTTTCATTTGACCACCAGCATATAGTATTTTTAGACCATGCCGGAAATTGCATGCCTAAATTTGACTTTGCGATAATGAATTTGTTTACTACAAGATTTTGGAGTATTTTGATAAAACCCGCATCACCAGAATTAGTATCGCACCAAATCTTTCCTTGTGATTTTATGGAATCTATTGATGTTATTGTAGGTTCAGAGATAGTTGATGGAAAAACATTTTGCAAACTTGTAGAGCCAAGTCTTGCCGTTATGTGACTTGTTTCAGCCAAATTTCCTCCGGTTGGATCTTTAAAGCTAAATTCGATAGTAGAACCAAGCTCTAATGTGTAGCTGCCTATCTGCCTTGGAATTTTTATTTGAGCAGCAAAAACATCTGTATTGGGTCCAGTCTCTCTCAATCCTGATGTTGGAATATCAAAAACAGGATTTGCCAAAGTGGTAACAAATCCACCGTCTCGAAATTCTATCAGATCAAGAGGAATTGTATCAGGTTCTAAAGAATCAAGATTCCAATTTGGTGCATAGAGTTTTAGAGAAAAGATATGTCCTATCCCTACATTGTTCTGTGAAGAAGGAATAGTTGATGACGGAGCTTCAGATATTGTGACTGATTGTGTTATAGTAGTTGGGTTTCCAGAATAATCTGCTGCTTGGTGATATGTCATAACAACCACGTCTCCATCTTTGACTTGCTTGCCGTCAACAGTAGATGGGATTGTTAGATAAAGCAAAAAAATTCCCGAGTCTACCGAGGTCTCTGTCATACTGGAAGGACCAGAGATTGGAACTCCGTTGATCGTAAAATCTACCAATCCAGAGGTTGATATGTTGTCAATTCCCCTGTGATTTGCATTAAGATTTCCGTCATTAATATAAAAAGGTACAGTGCTGCCAGGGGCAACAGATATGGCATAACATGCTGGAAGGGATATCAATAACAGTATTGCGATTAAATACTTCACAATCTAACTTTGCTCTTCTCTAGTTTAATCTTATTGCGGGATGCCGATTCTTATCATGGCTTTTGTAATTTTGGTTTAATTTTGACATTCTCCTTGAGCAGTTGCAGTGCTATTGCTTTATTGTTTAAGGCAAGATCATATTTTTTATTAATTTTCAAAGCCATATTGAAGCATTTTATGGCTTGCTTTAGCAGTCCAATCTCACCTAGAGATAATCCCTTGTATGCTATGGCTAGAGCATATTTGGAGTCGATCTTTAAAGCCATGTCATAACATTCAATCGAATCGTGATATCTTCCAAGACTGTGTAAAGCAGAACCCTTGTTGACAAGAGTTGTTTTATTCTGAGAGTCTAGCGACAAAGCATTGTCATAGCATTTTATTGCCTGTTTATACTTGCCAAGATTTTGTAAAGTAACACCCTTGTCAATTAGAGCCATTAAATTATTTGGATCTTTGAGAAGCACAAGATCATAGTATTCAAGAGCCAACGTATGCTCACCTTCTTGACAAAGGTCATAGGCATCCTCTAAAAGAGAATTAGAATCATCCACATTTTCATTAAAAAGCTAGTCTGTTTTATCTTTTTTTGATTATCGATAATGGTAAAATTATCTTGATCTATGTCCAGGAATCTTTGTTCTTTTTCCACACGCGAACTCCATCAACAAATACTTGATCTTCTTCTTCAAAGACTGTATGCCATTTACCATTCTTTGGAAATATTTTGTTCATCTGTTTGACCTTGTCGTTTGTTGGATACTTGTTCAATAATGCACCCCATCTCATATTAGGGATCTTTGGCATGATTTCGTTGATATCCTTCATAATAAAATTCACAAAAGGTCTTATTTTTTGTTTGTGATGGTTATCTACTTTGATCTTTCCAAATGTCTTTGCATAAAGCTAAATTCAGCCTTTTTTAGCCTTGAAGAATCTGCAATGTCTTCAGTCATGTCAATTAAATCAGTTAGCTTCATTTCTGGAACAAGTTCATCTTCTTTTTGCTGCTCAAGTTCAAACTCAATATTAGATAGCAAGTCTACATTTTCGTCTAGTATCTTTATGCAATCTGCTAAATATTCTTCTAAATCTTTATTATTCAATTATTGTTATTCACAAAATCCATTTTTAAATTCATAGTTATCTAAAATTTTGTGAAATGATCTTATTTCAAATTATAGATATTTCAATATTATGTAAATTGTTTATAAAATTCAATATTCCTTAGTTTTTTTATATATAGAAATTACAAGATTATCTTAAATACTTTGAATTCCTATAATATACAATGCTTGTTCAGTGCAGAATAATGGATTGAACTTGCGTGGCCCTTCAGAAACCAACGAGTGAATGAGGTGCAATGGTACCGATTCAGTGGGAAGTAATCTCCCTTGTTCTGAAAAAAGGGTCACGCCCATTTGTTTTTGATAAAAATACGGCTGAAATTGGCAACTCAAAATGCAAAGAATCTAATGAATTGTAAAAAAGATAATTTTTTTATTTTCTCCACATTTTTTCCCATGTCTCAGCAAATTTTGCCATCATTTCACCATAGGCTTTAAGTTGACTCATACCTGACTGGTCCATTACATTTTGCCAATTTTCACCAAATTCTTTGAAGGCATTCAAACCAGCTTGATCCATTGCTTTTTTCCAAGAATCAAGAAACTGATTCATGTTAGTTTGACTTGACTCATTGAATGCCTTTTGCATTACTTCGCCGTATTTTGTCTGTATTTCCGCATTTGCCTTTTGAAATGATTGAAATGATTGTCTCCACTTTTCTAGCGCAGAAGAATATTCATTCCACAATTTTGTCCAATTGTTGGCAGATCTTTCATTTTTAGCCATGTTATACATATGAATTAGTCTGATAAAAACACTACCTTGAAAATATTATGTCAAAAGAATATTGTTTTCATCTGCCCTCTGGAAATTATTATAAAATATGAGCTAAAATTTTATCTAACGATCAATAAAGATAACACAAGGAATTATAACTAGATTTGGAAACAGCTCTATTATGAAATCTGTGAAATTTTTCCTCATTATGATTATGGTGACAAGTATAGCCGGAATCTCGGAGAATGTCGATGCCTCATCCCAATCGGATTCAGAATGTGTACAAGGAAGCATCTGTCTCCATAATGGAGATTCTCTTACATATTCTACAAAATTTGGTGATGTGTCCACTACAGATACCTATACCTTTGGCAGTCATGTTGGAACAAACAAGATCAATTTCATTATCACAAGTGTCACAAGCGATAACAAGATTCAATCAAAAGGTGTGCTAGATCTAGAAACAGGATTTTATAATGAAACTACAAATGATATTGGTTACCCAATAATCGTTCTCCATCCCATTCCAATTATAATAGACAAAAACAATGCTGATTATTCTGAAAAGATTCAAAACTTTAGTAATTCTCAAAGAATCGTAGTTGCTGCGGCACATTCTGCAAACGAGAGTAGTGGCGAGGAGGCATTTGACAAAGCAACAGGTGTGCTGTTATATCTTCATTTGACAAATCATCCTCCTGCTGGACAAACAACTCTTGAACATGGCGTCATTTCTGAAATCAGATATGATTTAATTGATACAAACATTTTTGCAATCTCTGGACACCAAGATGAATTACAAATTCCGACATGGATTAAAAACAATGCAAAATGGTGGTCTCAGGGGCAACTAGCTGATTCTGAATTCATTCAAGGAATACAATACTTGATAAATCAAGAAATTTTAAAAGTTCCAAAAACTGAGAGCAGTTCAAATCAATCACAGCAGATACCTAGCTGGGTTAAAACAAATGCAGGATGGTGGGCAGACGGTCAGATTTCAGATGATGATTTTGTCAAGGGAATACAATATTTGGCAAGCAACGGAATGATTCATGTTTAAATTTGTGAAATAGTTTCCAAACAAAAATCTCTTTAAATTTAAATGCAATGTTTTTGATCCATTTCTGTGGATTCAAGATTAATCTATTTTATCATAACCTTTACAGTAATTTTATTTTGGTTTTCTGCACAATTCGTCAACGGAATTGAAGCTACAAAACCACATGTAGAACCACCCTTAAAACAGGTAAAGATGAATATTCCAATAAATCAGATAGTCTGTCCTGATAATTTACAGCTGCTCATGAAAAAAAGCAACGGTATTCCTGTCTGTCTCAAATTAGCTACTGTGGCAGTGCTAATAGAACGAGGCTGGGCAGTTCATGTGCTCCCTGACTATGATTCAAAAGGTCATAAAAATTCAGAAATTTTTGATAAAGGTACTTTTCAAATAACGACTAGCTCCGAAAATTACTTTGAAGACACAATAGGTTTTCTTGCAAGGCCCTCGCAGCAAGGAAGCTTTCCAGGCGTTGTCATGATTCATGAATGGTGGGGTCTGAATGAAAACATAAAGAACATGGCAAGGGATCTTGCTTCGCATGGATATGTTGTACTGGCAGTTGATCTTTATGGTGGTCAGGTTGCTACAACATCTGATGGTGCAAGACAGCTTTTGCTTTCTTTTAACGAGCAAAAGGGAATTTCAAATATTAATTCAGCTATAAAACTACTCAAAACAAAATATAATGTAGAAAAAATTGCGACTATTGGTTGGTGTTTTGGTGGAAGTCAATCTCTAAATTATGCAACAAGTGGCAACAAACTTGATGGAACAATAATCTACTATGGACAACCAATAACTAACACAACAATGTTATCTAAAATCAATTGGCCTGTCTTGGGTTTTTATGGTGACAAGGATCAAAATTTTCCAGTTCAATCAATAAAAGATTTTCAATCTTCATTGAATAGTCTTGGGATAAAAAATGAGATCCACATATATTCAGGACTGGGACATGCCTTTGCAAATCCATCAGGTGCTACCTATGCACCAACGGAGACAAAAGATGCTTGGAATAAGACGATATCATTCTTGGAAAATAATTTGAAACAATAATTTGCAATTTATTCTCAAACAGCTTTCATTCGTGCAAACGAATAAGCTCCTATTATTCCAAAAGCTATTGCGAATCCAAGCATAACTAGAATATCGATTGCAAAAGTATGACTGCCTATTCCTAAAATTGCAATTCTCATTGCATCCACACCATAAGTGGCTGGATCTATTGATGTAAGCACAGTTAACCATTGAGGCAACTTGTCAAGAGGAAAAAGAGCACCGCTTAGGAAAAACAACGGAAAGACAACAAAGCTTACTATCATTTGAAATCCCTCCAAACTCTGCATGAAGCTTCCCATGATAAGACCTAATGAAGTCAAAATAAACGAGAGAAATAATACTATGACAATGGTCTCAAGTATTTCTACCGGAGAATATGTGATTCCAATTAATGCTCCTATTGCCAGAAGTATTGCAGCCTGGATAAGAGAACTTGTCATTCCGCCAAGTGCCTTTCCTACAAAAATTGTTCCCCTGTGGACAGGAGCTACCATGACACTTTTTAGAAAATCAAACTTTCTGTCCCAGATTATGTACGAACCAAAGAAGATGGAAGTAAAGATTATTGACATACAAACTATTCCAGGAAAAATAAATTTTTGGTAACTAATAGAACTGATGGCCGGTTGTGCAGCGACAGATCCAAAGCCGATTCCTACTACGAAAAGCCACAGCAGAGGTGTAAAGGTAGATGCAATCAATCTACTTTTTTCACGTAAAAATACCTTAAACTCCCTTAACCAAAGTGCATATATCTTTTCAAAAAATGCAAAATTATTTTCCATATTGGGCATATCTTTCCATAAAACCTCCTTCTTCACTTTCTTTGATGTTTTTTGATGCGAGTTTTAAAAATACATCATTTAGATCTGGTGATCTGAATTCAACATTTTCTGCATTGACATGTTGCAATAAATCAGGAATATTTGCTCGAGCATTATCAACATACAAGATCATATTTCCATCTACAAATTCTGCCTTGCGAACGTAGTGTAGTTTTTTTATGCTCTCAAAATCAGGATGAGATTTTGTCTTTATCTTGATAATATCACCTCCTATTGATCTCTTCAGGTTAACAGGACTATCAAGAGCAATTATTTTTCCTTGGTCTATTATTCCAATTCTGTTACAGAGATGATCTGCTTCTTCCATGTAATGAGTAGTAAGAATCAGCGTCATTTTTTCCTCTTTTACTAGCTTTTGAATATATTTCCACATCATCTCTCTGCTGGTTGGATCAAGGCCAAGTGTTGGTTCGTCAAGAAACATCACTTTTGGTTTATGTAAAAGACCTCGAGCTATCTCAAGTCTTCTTCTCATCCCCCCAGAATATTTTTTTACTTGATCATGTTGTCTTTCAGCTAGTCCAACAAGTTCTAGTACTGATTGAATTCTTTTCTCTTTTTCAGAAGATGGAACTTGATACAAAAAGGCATGAACTCTGAGATTTTCATAAGCTGTCAACATATCATCGCTGCTTGGGGCCTGAAACACAATTCCGATTGATGATCGTACTTTTCCAGGCTCTGTAATTATATTATAGCCATTTACAGTAGCTGTACCTGAAGTTGGTTTTAGTAATGTCGCAAGCATATGTATCAATGTAGTTTTACCCGCGCCATTTGGACCAAGCAATCCAAAAACCTCGTTTTGTTTTATCTCTAGATTGAGATTGTCAACAGCAATTATCTTTTGATATTGTTTTGTAAGGTTTTGTATACTTATCAAATAATACTTTCTTATGAAGTGGCAGATATTATATGTTAAATCACTTTTATACTATTCATAAAAAATTGCCAGAGAATATTCTGATTATAAAAAAATAGGTCTATGGATTACTTATGAATTTAAAGTAGTATTGATTTTTACATCAAGTTCGATCCATAGGTTTTTTATGATGTCGCCTGCGTCATGCAAAGATGCCCAGACTGATGCCTTTTGTTCCTCTGTGTATTGATTTGTTCCAACCTCATTTAAGATATTTTCTGCATTTGTCAGATCTGCCTGTGCTTTGACAATTTGTTCACTATATTGCCCCGAATTTGGGTTTGATTTAATTTTATCCAATACGGATTGTTTTCCTGTCAAAGATGCCTGTGCAGCAAGATGAAAGTTTACTCCTTCTTTACAGCCATTGTATTGACAATAGCCTTTGAGTGCGGCCTTTAATTCAGTTGAATCGTTTGCTGAATCAACCGAGGTGGTTAGATTACCAAGATTTGCTTGGGCACGAGTAATTAGCTCATTTAGATGAGTTGTGTTTACTCCTTTTGATTCCAAGTGACGAGTTTTATTTTCTAGTTTTTGTATGTCCATTCCAAAAGCATGGATTTTTAAATCGGCCAATTGGTGACCAACTCCAAATGTACAGCTTTTCCATTTCTGCTTTAAGCTGTTAATGTCACTTTTTAGTTTGACTTTTTCATCGTCTGTAGGGTGTGCATTTTTTATTGCAGAACGCAGGTCCAATGTTGCATTCTTTGATTCCGATCTAAATAATTTCAGATCTGTCCTGAATTGTACTTTGTTCTCAGTTTTGACATCTGCATTTAGTGTCTGCAAATCTGTGCTTAATTTTGCCGAATCAGAACTTATTACAGTTGCATCTATACTTGCAATATCTGATATTGCAAAACCAATAAGACCAGTCTCATAGTTTGTCTGACAAGTTGCTCTTGCAAGCATTGCATCAAGATAAGAATATTCATTTGATGCATTTCTTGTCGATGCATTATCGTCAGCAAATGCAGCAGCTGGAATTACCAGTAACACACATGCAGCTAATGCATTAAGTTGCGTTTGTGAAAGCATAGAGTCGTAATAAAAATTTATTTAATAAAGAGTTGCGTAGCTTTACTACTTAACAATGTTAGCTAAAGTTTTATGCATAGAGAAAATAGTTTTTTAAATGTTGTAATTGTATGTTAGGACAGTTACAGACAATATTTTTTAAATAAAATTTGTATTCGACGAAAAATTTTTTCTAAAATAAATTTTATTTTCTATAGCGTGCAGTAAAAGTATTAGCATCATCATTTTTTAAATCAGATAAAAATTGTTCTCTAATAGATTTCCCATAAGTAAAGAGATCACGTGAAAGCATTTGTAGACGGAGTGATAATCTTTTGTTTTGGATATTTCCGTTCTCATCAAAATCTTCTGAGCTTACTGAAACACCATATGGCATACTCCATCCATAACATTGGCGAACAGATGTTCTCATATGGTCCATTACTGTTAATCCTTTTTCGTGGGAGGCACAGATGTATCCAAAAAGTTTTCCTGCAAATTCTGACCAAAAATAATCAAGAAAATTTTTCATAGTTCCAGACATTGACCCATGATAGTCTGGAGTAGCAAGAATAAATGCATCTGCCCATTCTACATCGTTTGTTGCTTGTTGAATTTCGTTAGTTTCTGTCTTTGAATAAAGCATGGGCAATTGAACTTCTCTCAAATCCAAAAGATGGATTTCTGCACCGATATTTTTGGCATGATCAAGTGCAATCTTAAGAGCTGCTGTGCTGTGTGATTCTTTCCTCATGCTAGAACCAACGCCCAGAATTTTTAGAGTCATAGCAAGCATTCCTTTTTCATAAAATTACTCATTTTATTTGTCCATCTTGTATGATTTATTCATTAGGAAGATAATTCAGAATCATAAGCAAGCCAATTAGAATTGAATCTTTTTATTTTAGAATGTGCATACAATACGCCTCCAACCCCAGAAAAAAGACACATTCTCTTGGAGTGGGCTAGAGAAGTATGGTGGGCTCTCCTTTGGCCTATTAGTTTTAAGGTATGCTGAATTTCTTATACATTGTAACTATACTTGACGAACGAAATAAAACACCTTTTACTGTTTTACAATCTGTAGTACATTCTGTAAGACTAAATTCATTTTTTGGATACTTACCTTTCTTCCTTTCAAACAATATGTATCGAATCAATCTCAATAACCCGGCTCTTCCTCCATTAGCGTAACCATCTATGATGAACCAAGACATCTCTAATCCTTCATAGTCTGTAGGGAAAAGTTGCTTTTTGATCTCCTTACCTAGCGGAGTATAGTGACCTACTATAGTGCATTGGTTTCTCACTAGATCATTTACCATTTTTGCGTACCTAGTGCACGAATAGCACAAATTGTCATAAATCAAAATAGGGTAAATTAATCCAGACACACGTTATTTACTCGTCGCGATTAGTTTAGTATTGCGGTTTGTTTTAGGGAGATGTATAGCATTGATACAAACAATTGATTATTAGCAACGCCTCGTTTCAAAAAATAATGAGAACTCTGCTATTTATGATAGGTGTTTTCCTTATACTATTATCGATTCCAGGATATATGTACACACCCATGATGGTTGCAAATATGGTTCATTATGCAATGTCGTTTATGGGAGGAGGCTCACAAGCGTCAGGTATGTCTCTTTTAAAACAAATGGGATATCCCTCAAGAACAGTTGTAATAAGCATGATGCAGTATACTTTCATGGGACTTGAAATTGCAGGTGCAGGTCTGCTACTTGTTGGGGCGATAGGAAAAAAGAAAATTCCAAAACAACCTGTCCAAAAAGTTGTTGCAGAATCAAAAGTTATTACTGAACCACAAATTGTCACCGAGCCTAAGAAAGAATCACCACCAGTGTCAGCTGACAAACAAGTAAATTTACGAAGTTTACGAATATTAGAAGAACGACTAGCTAAAGGTGAGATCACACCAAATCAATTTCAGAGCTTAAAAAAGCTACTAGAATAACACGTTGTTGATTTTAATCAAAATCAATTTTCTAAATGTTAGAAATTTTTCTTGACTTGATGAATCTTACAAGATGGATAAAGCCAATAAAGACCCATGCAAAAATCAGAGCAGTAAATACAAACTCTACTATGGAAAAATCAAGGTATTTTTCAACCAAGTTTAAAGGAAAAAGATTCTCTATTGTGGTATCTGGTAGAAATAAATCGAAAAATACGGAAATGATTGAGGCTAAAGCATTCCAGCCAACAAAAACTGTTATAAAAAATAATATAGTTTTTTTGCCGATATATTTCTCAAACCCTTTTTTCTCAAGAATTGCAAGCTTTTGACTGAGATCTTGTACTTGTTTTTGCAAATTTTCTACTGCCAAATCATTTTTTGTTTCTAGGACGCCTTTTTCCTCAAAATTAAGAGAAAGTATGTTTTCTAAATATTTCTGATCAGATAAAGGTAGTATTCTGTCATTTGTTAGCATATCAAGTATGTATTCGAGTCTGCCAGGATCTCCTTTGCCTAAATCAATGAGTTTTTTGACGGAATTTATCAAATCAACAGACAATAATTAAATGAAAATTTCACTCAGATAAAAATTGAATGATCAGAATTTTTATGATATTACTTAGCTAAACCCAGCCCCAAATTTATCTCCCTGTTGCAGAGGATCAAAATCTGAGCTTTTTAATTTCAGATACAAAAAGGCTTCATTTACTAGTTGGATCGCAAAATCTTCTTGTAATTTAAAGTGATTTTTTGCATAATCATAATATTTTTGTAATTTCTTTGGGTCTTGTTCATCAAGTGAAATTCTATCAGACACTATCTGAGAGGCTATGTTTTCTATCTGAGAATCATGATCAGAACTCATGTGTAATTGTAACAAGATGAGTTTTTAATGCTTTATAAATTTGCAAATTTTGTTCATAATTTGTATGTTATTGACAAATACACACTCGTGTTATTGTCAACGTCTAGTCATATTTAGTTATGAGTTGTTACCCACAGCGACTAAAAGTTCACATGGATAAAAACGACGAAGTACCACAATCTGAAATTTTGTCCATTGAACAATAATCCATATGATATTTAGACAAATGAATTGAAAAAGATTTGTCAATTAATATGATTCGAAAAACAATCCCTTTGCAAATAGGGTATCAGGTTAAAATAAGACATTCAAATTAGTTCATTATTTCAGAGATTCAATCCTTCTCTTGTATTTTTCTTGATACAAAGACCTACAAGATGTACAACAAAAAAACCTCTCCAAATTTGCAATTTTTAGTATGCTTGGTTTTCCGTGTACAGATCCCTTGCAATAATCACACGAAAGCTTCACAAGAGTTCCCTTGTCAAGTTTTATTGGATGCTTCTTGATTGTCTTCTCGCGAATGTAGTCTAACTTACTGCTAGTCTTTTCTTCTAGTTTTCCTAAATCAATATCAGGCAAGACAGCCTTTATCAGACCTATATTGACGAGTCTCTGATATCGGGTCTTTACAGTGGGGGTGCTTACATTTATCTCCCTTGATACCTGCCTAAATGACTTTCTTCCATCTTTGAGAAGTGATTCTAGTATCGCAATGTCAGTTTCATCCAATTTTAGCGGCATAATTTCTAGAAGATCTATCTCTATTATACACTTTACAATTGTAAAGTACCAAAATTAAGTATACCCGTTTGGTTATTATTCTATTGTGAGTTGAGTGATAAAGAACGTACCTGCAGAATTCCAAACAAAACGAACTGCCATTAAGATAAGTGGCATGCATTGTGCCGGATGTGTAAACTCTATTCAAAATTATCTCATGGGATTGGATGGAATAAAAAAATGCGAAGTAAACTTGGCAGCAGAAAAAGCAACATTAGAATTTGATCCCTTGATAGTAAACTTGTCTGATATTGAAAGTGCTGTTCAAGATGCAGGATATAATGTAGTTTATGAGAAATTATCAGCAAAAATAATCAATATGACTGATTCAAGTGATGCAGCTACGCTTGAAACTAGATTAAAAGAACTTGAAGGTATAAAAAATGCTTTTGTAAATTTCGGAAACGGCCAAGTTCTAGTAGAATATAATCAAGCGCTATTGTCTCTCTCAGATATAAGACAGATAATCTGCAGAAATGGCTACCAAATCATAAGCGAGGACCTGGCCACATCCACTGAAGAATTGGAAGCAAAAAAGCTCAAGAAATTGTTTCTGATTGGAATCGTATTTACAATACCCATATTGATTTTTGGTTACCCAGAATATCTAGGATTCATTCCACTTGCAGGAACTTCAACTGCTGCCTATGTTGTTTTTGTGTGTGCAAGTGTAGTCCAGTTTGCAAGCGGTAGTAGGTTCTACATCGGAGCTTACAGAATATCAAGAATGAAATCTGCTAATATGGATACTCTAGTAGTGGTTGGGACCACTGCTGCGTATTTGTTTAGCGTTTTCAACACATTTCCAGTATTAACATGGCACAATCTCTACTATGATGCAGCTGCATTCGTGATCACTTTTATAATTTTAGGAAAATATCTTGAAAACAAAACCAAGGGAAAAGCTTCCTCAATTATAAGGAAAATGTTAGAACTTCAGCCAAAGACAACAAGAATGACAAAAAATGGCCAAGAAATTGACGTACCAATAGATCAACTCAGGATTGGTGATGTAGTTACTATAAGGCCAGGAGAGAAGATCCCTGTAGATAGTATAGTCCTTGAAGGGAATTCAGCTGTTGATGAATCTATGATCACAGGTGAATTCATACCTGTAAATAAAAAAGCTGGAGATGCTGTAATTGGCGGAACCATCAATCGCGAAGGAGTCCTTGTTGTAAATGTAACAAAAGTCGGTAGTGATACAATGCTTGCCCAAATTGTAAAACTTGTAGAAGAAGCCATGGGAAGAAAACCACCCATGCAGAGACTAGTCGACAAAGTTGCAGGATATTTTGCGTTCATAGTAATGGCAACTGCCTTTGCTGCATTCCTAGGTTGGTATTTTACATCAACTGCAGATGCACATCTTATTGCAACAGCATTGATCCCGTCAGTAGCAATACTTGTGGTGGCATGCCCCTGCGCATTGGGTCTTGCAACACCCACTGCAGTCATGGTCGGAATGAGTAAGAGTGCTCAAAATGGTGTGATATTCAAGGGAGGTGAGGCGCTTGAGATCCTAGGAAAAATAAAGACAACAGTCTTTGACAAGACAGGCACACTAACACAAGGATCACCTCAAGTTACTGATTTGATATCATTAAGACAAATAACGCAAGCATCTGGTGATGACAATAACATTAATGAAATGCTTAAGCTTGGAGCTATTGCTGAAAAAAACTCGGAACATCCTATTGCAAAGTCAATTGTGCAAAAAGCAAAAGAATTTGGACTTCAAATTTCTGATTCAACAGATTTTTTTTCAAATCCGGGAAAAGGAGTAAAAACAGTTTTCAATAAAATCACCATTCTTGTCGGAAATACGGTATTCATGCAAGAAAACAATGTCAATGTAAAAACAGCAGAGAGTTCGATTGAGAAATTGCAAGAACAAGGAAAGACTGCAGTATTGGTTGCACTTGACAGAGAACTAGTTGGCATAATTGCTCTATTTGATCCACCAAAAAGTAGTTCCAAGGAAACATTGCAGAAATTGAAAAAGATGGGTATGGAGGTAGTGATGCTAACAGGTGACAATGAAAGGGCTGCCAAGACAATTGCAAAGGAACTTGAAATCGATAGAATAATTGCAAACGTTCTTCCTTCTCAAAAGGTTGATGTAATTAAACAGCTCCAAAAGCAAGGAAAGGAGATTGCTATGGTCGGAGACGGTATAAACGATGCAGCTGCTCTCACTCAGGCCGATGTTGGCATCACTATAGGATGTGGTTCTGATATTGCAATAGAAGCAGGAAACGTAATTCTTTTGCGAGATGATCTTAAAGATGTAATTACTGCAATTGAGATAAGTAAAAAGACGGTATTGAAGATAAAGCAAAATCTCTTTTACGCTTTTGTATATAATGCAATTCTAATACCAATTGCTGGATTTGGATTGCTTTATCCAGCTCTTGCAGGACTCGCAATGGCAGCTAGTTCAGTCTCTGTTACAAGTAGTTCACTGATACTGAAAAGATGGATTCCTCCAAGCAAGCGATCAAAATCTTTTTGATTTTAATATATTTTAAGAAAAGAGATGGGAAAACTGGAAAATGCAGAACTTTATGCTAAAGAAAAATATCTTGGAATGAAAAGAAAGGATGGAATGACTCCTTACTATAATCATCTTGAAAATGTGGTAAATCGACTAAAAAATCTTGGAATGGCTGATGATGATATTTTATCTGCTGCTTGGTTACATGATACTATCAAAGATACAAACTCAACATTTGATGACATTGAGCAGATATTTGGTAGCAAAATAGCAGTCCTAGTTTTGTCATTGACAAAAGATAAAAACTTGCCTAAAGGACAGCAAGAGCAACAATATGTAAAACAATTGCAACAAGCATCATGGGAGGCAAAACTAATCAAACTTTGCGACATTTCTGCAAATCTTAAAGACATCAGAAACTTGCCAATATCAAAATCAAAGAGAATAAAAGTGATAAAAAAGAAAATTCATTATCTTAATATAATAAAACCTGATTTGATACAAAACAAATCTAAAGTCCCAGGGATTCAAAAAATCATCGATGGAATAAATGAAATTTTGAAACAATATGAGCAAAGACCATTTTTTATCTAATTAGGTTCTTTGAATTCATACATTATGCTATCGGCAATGCCCATCCACGGTCTGCTAGTTTTTGAGCGCTTGTTGGCATTACACAGGCTGGAGTGTTATTTTCAGCCTTGAGCACAAGTCTAAGACCCTCTCTGCATTGGATGTCTTTTGAATCAACTCCGGACTTGAATTGTTTTAGAGGAGACAAGAGACCTGTTTTTGAAACTATAAAAGTTGCAGTATAATCGGAGGGCAATATTTGCTTCTTGCTTGATGGATAGGGATCGATTGTTACCAATTGGATTGAATGTCCATCAAAAGATTGGATTGCAAGATCTTGTGCTCCAGCTCTGCTTGTTAGATTGAAGTTACCTAAATCATTATTGTCTTTTATTATGTTGACAAAGATCTTGGCTTCACCCTGCCAGATACATGTAACATCAGAGGGACATCTAGAATCTGAGGTTACATTCAAAAATGTAATCTTGATAGCGTTAGACTCTAAGGATGTTGTTTGGTTGATTTTCAGTTGAAAGGGAACTCCTTTGACATCTGCAAAAACCTCTGGTAAAACAATATTCACAGTTACTATGCAAAAAATAAAAATTATTGAAAAATATGGGCCTTTCATTTCTCTTGATTTGCAGTAGAGGTAGATTTAGAGATTACGGTATGACTGTCTCTCCTTTGCAATTTTATAATAACTATAATAATTAAAAATCCTAAAAATAGCGAATTAACAATAATTGTAATAGCATTGTCAAAGGAGCTCTGCAAGGTTCCAAAGGAAAGCGGATTCGTCCATTTCATGCTAGGAGAAAAATAGAGTTCTTGCCAAGATGACAACGCCACAACGGAATGAGTAATGACAAAACATGCTGAAAAAACAAATTTTGTTTTGTAAAGAAGTAATCTGTTTATAAAATGCCAGAATCCATAAGATGCAATAAAAATAACTGACACCAAAAAGGGCAAAAGATATCTTTCAAGCGAGAAATCTTTTGCCATTAAAAGTGTGAAAAAAAATGTACTGACAAACCAGACCAAGAGTAGACCTTCTTGTGGATAATTTTTGAATTTTTTTAGCCTATAGGTTAGATATCCTAATCCAACGAAAAAAAAGATGCTCATAGGTATACTAGAATAGGTTATTGGAATCAAGGCAGAATTTCTAGATGGTTCAGAATCAGAAACAGTTACAAGAGATTCTAGGGGAGGGAAAAAAACGTAATGAGAAACATCAACTATGCTTTTTATCTGAATATTGTGAACTGTGGGGTATCCAATGTACCATACATCACGATTATAATTATCCATGTCATTTTTTGTCAATGCAATTTGGTGCAGAGGGTCTTGATAAAACCCAGGCAGAGTCAAAAAAAACGACAATCCTGCAATTCCAAAAAAAAGCAAGACAACCATAGATGTTTTTCTAATCTTTACTTTGTTCAAAGAAAAGCCCTTGTCTTTTTTAAATAAATTTCCAAATAAAATAATGCCGACAAATAATATGCCAAATTCTACTGATAACATCTTTGACGTCAGAGCAAATCCAAATGTAATAGCACTTAACACGAGATATCTAATTTTTAATTGACCAGTTTTGAATGCATAAAGCAAAAGGAAGAATGATAGCATACTAAAAAAAACATAATGAACCTCTGTCATTATGGTTCTACTATACCATAACCAAAGATCAAAGAAAAGAAAAAGAAGTGAAAAAATTATTCCAACTTGTTTGTTAAAAAACATTTTTCCAATCAAAAAAGAAATTGCAATGGTCAATGCTCCAAAAAGTGGAGAGAGAAGACGTCCTGCTGTCATCTCTTGTAACGTAGGCAAATCAAAATTCTGAACACATTGCCAATAACATCCCCAATGGTAAAAATCACCACTTACCTGTTGTCTCGTATCCAATGGATATCCAATCAATAAATTTCTGACAGGACTATAGGTGAGACCGTATGCAGGAATATGATATATTGAACTGCAATTATCAAGAGATAGAAGACAAGGATTACTAAAATCACCTTTGTTTATAAGATCAATATAATTTCCTGCCCAGCTAAGATATACTACTTCATCACCATGCCAAGGTTGTCCTTCCAAATTGTAAGAATAAATCAGAAATGAGCCTAAAAATAAAATTGCAGGAATTAGATATTTGGAGTAAGTATTGATAAAATAAGCCAAGCTTAGTTGTGCGCTAGCCATCTGCATTGCTAAAATATCACTATAATTTTAAGATCGTTTTTATCAGATTTGCTTGATAGTTAGACATTTTTTTTCTCATTATGGTTTAATTCAGATATGACACTATGCACTCCCTCTTTGTATGAAGGATATTTGAATTCGTAAATTTTCCGTATTTTTTCATTTGATGCTTTCATAGATCTAGTAAGTAATTTTATTAGATCATTTCCTAGCGCAATCTTTGCCAAAAATAATGGAACTGTTCCTGGTAATTTAACGCCAAGTTGTTCTGCAGCAAAATTCACAAACTCCTTTAATGTTACTGGATTGGAATCCGTTATAACATACGAAGTATTTGTCGCATTTTTTGTTGCAATTGTAATTAAACTGCCGACTGCATCCTCCAAATGTATAAAATTTTTGAAATAGTTTCCGTTGCCTGGAATTCTAAAGCTCCCTTTTTGCAGCCTGTCGATAAACATGGTTCTAAAAATCCCTCCATTTCCATAGACCATGTCACCAAGATATGCGACAGTAAAATCAATCCCTGCATCCTTGCAATTTTGTTTAAGGAATTCCTCTGCCTCAATTCGTATTTTGACAAATTCTATATCTGGATTTTTTGAAGTATTTTCAGTTATGACGTTTGCAGAATCAAATATGGCCAATCCTGAGATATATACAAATGAATTTGTTTTTTCTTTTACTGCGTTAAACAGATTTTTAGTTCCGTCATAATTTACTTTTCTTAAAAGTTTCTTATTTTTTTCAAGGGGGGTAAGAGCAGCTAAATGGTATGTTGTATCATAGTTTTGAGAAAATTGCAGGTTTTTACTGGTTAAATCCCCAACAATTATTTGAGATCGTGGATTTGCAGCCGATTCGTCTCTCACCAGTGATGTTACCTCATTTCCAGATTCCAGTAATTGTTTAACTAGTTCTGATCCGATAAAACCAGTAGCTCCCGAAACCAAGTATTTCATAATATTTTTCAACTTACAATATTTTTAGAGATTACTAAATGTTAGATATTGTTTTTAAATTACTTTGAATTAGGATCTTTTTCAAGGCTGAGAGCACAGGAGTTGATACAATATCGCAGTCCTGTGGGTCCAGGTCCATCATCGAAGACATGCCCAAGATGCGCACCGCATTTTTCGCATATGACTTCTGTCCTTTGCATAGAAAAGCTATTGTCAGCATGCTCTTCAATTTTGGAATTTTCAGCGGTTTTGGAAAAACTTGGCCATCCGGTACCAGAATCAAATTTATCTTTAGACATGAAAAGAATGTTTCCACAACAGATGCATTTGTACATGCCTTCTTCTTTTGTAGATACATATTTTCCTGTAAAAGGCATCTCTGTTCCTTTTTTCCTTGTCACATGATATTGTTCAGGAGTTAATTGTTCCTTCCATTCCTTGTCAGATTTGAAAATTTTTTGTGCCAAGTTTCTAATCCCCCTCTGTCATAGGTCGAATGTAACAACTACCTCCACCTATATTCATGTAATATTTTTGGTGGTAATCTTCAGCCTTGTAGAAAATTGTTACCGGTACAATTTCAGTCACAATTTTGTCATGAAAGACTCTAGATTTCTCAAGATCTTCTTTTGATTTTATTGCTAATTCCTTTTGTTCATTAGTATGAAACGCAATCATGGAACGATACTGAGACCCAATATCCGGTCCTTGTCTATCTATTGTAGTTGGATCGTGAATTGACCAAAAAAGTTCTAGAAGTTTTTCATAAGAGACTTCATCGGGATCATATTCTATCTGTATTGCTTCTGCATGTCCTGTCATATCTGAGCATACATCGTGGTACGTAGGATTCTTTAATTTTCCATCGGTATACCCAACCATAGTTGACTTGACTCCTTTTGTTAATCTAAAAGCCTCTTCTACTCCCCAAAAGCAGCCTGCTGCAAAGGTTGCCTTTTCATATTTTTTCTCGTCCATGTCTAGTGTATGGATTTTTTTCTATAATTACCTTGTTCCAAATCACATCCAAATCAGATAATTCATGATACGCATTATTTTCCTGGTTTTTTATTCACTATAAGGATTTGAATTTTTTTATCGCTTCTCGAGTAAGTCTTTCTTGCTCTTCTTTTGAAATTTTCGTCGGATCATCTGAAGCTAAGGCGTGGTTATAGTCTTCTTGTGTTGTTTTCATCCTTTTTTTCTCATTGGACATTGAAAATAATGTTGTATGCTTGCTTGATATGTTTTCCTCTAGGATTTACTGTAGTATTTTTTGATTTTAGAGCCACATTTAGGACAAACTTCGTCGCTGTGATAAAAACCGCAGTCAAGGCAAACAAAGTTTGTAGGACCTCTTGATCCAATTTTTCTGAAAATTTTGTTGTTGTTTCTTGTTCCAAACAGGACCATTGTGACAACACAAATTGCAACTGCTGCAATGACAACAGGTATCAATATTCTAAAAAGAAATGCTAGGCCAATTAGTACAGGCAGGAAAATTGAAAAAAATTTTACCTTATCCATGATATCACCAAAGGAAAAATTCGTAAAATTTTATAATTAGAAATATTTTGTAACAACTTTTCATACGTGTAGGTAGAATTTAATGGTTGCATAGCATGGATACTACCCATACTGACTAACATAGTTAACTAACAAAGTTGCATAATTCTTTATTAATTGACTGCTGTCTCGAAATCAGAACATGACCCAAAATCTAAGCAAGCTCAAAAACTGGAAGACATTTACAATTTTAGGAGTTGTAATTGTTGCATCACTTCTAACAGCAACAAATGTCATGGCTCAAACTTCCAACTCTACTGGAACTACAGGGACATCACAAAAAATACCACAGATTCAGGGCTCAATTAATCTCCCGAATCTAATACAATCAAATATCAAAGAAAAATTTGTTGATGCTGCTAATGCGGCTGTCTCGAAAGTTCCTAACGGTAATGTGATAAGTGGAAGACTCGCCATTGTCCAAGGATCCCTTGTCTACATGTTTACTATAGTTGATGACAAGTCCATGGCATATCAAGTAATAGTAGATGCAGGAAACGGTAATGTATTGTACACCTCTCAAGGCCGTCAGATGGGTTCAGGTGAAATGTTTGGAATGGAAGGCATGGGAAAAATGCACGGCCATGGCATGATGAAGTTCCACGGCATGATGAAATTCCCTGGAAATGGATATCCTTCACAGGCTCCATCGCAATCATCTCCATCTCAAACCACTCCATCTAGCTACGAATAAAACATCTTCCAACCTTTTTTATTTTTAGACTAAAGAATTTATTTTAATAATACTTAAAAAATTCTAGATCCGAATTCCAATCGATTTGACCGTTTCAAGAAATTCTTCAATTCTTTGATAAAACATTATTCCTTTTTCTGTAATCATGTACATACGATTTCTTTTATCAGGTATTGATTTTAGCAGTTCAATGTCTTTTAGTTTCTCACATTTCTCAAGTGTTACATAGTGAGACAAGTTAGCTTTTCTTGCAATTTCAGAGATTTTTGCTCCTTGTATGCCGCGATCTTTTACCACATCTAAAATCTCTAGAATTATTCCTGTTCCAGTCCTGTAAGATTGTTTAGGTCTACTTTGTAGTGGCTCAAGAATATTTTGAATACTGTTATTAGAATTCATTGGAGTTTACTTTGAAATTGTTTTAATAAAGAATTACGGCACTTTGTTAACTAACATTGTTACTGAGAGAAGAACTATTTTGCGTGTTCATCCATTTGAATTATCCCAAAAATATTTCCTTCAGTATCAAGACATTGAGCAAAATATCCTACAGTCGGTATTGCAGTCTTTGGCATTATTATTTTTCCTCCATTGGATTGAATTTTTTTTGCAAATTCATCTACTGAAGGAACGTCGATAGTATTGGTCATGCCTACTTGTCCTTGCATCCTTTTTGTTAATCCGCCATTAATTCCTGGCTGTTTGTCTTCACCTGTCTTTACCATCCAATATTCCATAGGACCGTTCCATTTGTCAAAATTCCATCCGAATATCTCCTTGTAGAATTTTTGAGCCCTTGCTGGATCATCTGCAGGAATATCAAAGTGAACTATTCTTGGCATCTTTTACTATTGGAAATCATAGGATAATAACTTTGGGTTTAATTTGATAGATCCTGGTTTATGAATTCAGGTTTATCACAAAATTTTTTGATATCACAGGCAAAATACTAAAAAAGTAAATCTGATTTTATGGTGTATTTGGTTCAAATGTCGCCCTAAGTTTTTCTAGATCATTCTCACTTAATGCCCATCCTCTTTTTACCAGCTCTTGTACAACTGAGGGTGAAACACATGCTGGTTTATAGTCTGAAGCTTTTAGGACAAGTTGAGAGGATGTTTTGCATTCTACATCAAGAGCACCTAATCCCACATAGACTTGTTTTAATGGTGCAAAATGAAATTTTTTTGCCATAACACACACATCCACTTTTTCGAGACACATTTTACTGTCAGTAGTTAATCTTGTAGTACCAGAATCAGCATTAACGTATTGGATTGTTATTAGGACAAATAATGAAAACATACATAGTGCAATTTTTTTTATTTGCATTTTCATCTGAATGATACTTTATTTTTGACTGTCATAGTAATACCATGCTGTTTCGAAAATTTGATAAAATGCGATACTATTTTCTATCTGTAAAAAAAGTAGAGATTCACTACTTTAGAATCAGTGATTTGTTTAGGTAACAGTAACAGTCCAAGTAATTTGGAGTGTATCTGCTGGGTTTACACCTATTGCAGTAAATGTTTGTCTGGCAAACATGTTAGAGTTTGCAGTTCCATTTCCAAACGCATCAAAGAGTCCTGATTCCTGAATGTTGACTGAGCTTGAGTTTGTCAACCTATTTGCAGGAAAGGTAACCTGTACCTGAGCTGTTCCATGGATGGCTCCATTAGTAACAGTCGCAAGTCTGTGTGCACTGGCTACAGTAGTTAGATCAGTCTGAGTTGCCGCAACTGCAGTAGAGCCTGTTCCTACTGCTATATAGTTAAAGGCACCACTAAAGGCGTGTGATGTAGTTAGAGTGGTTCCAAAGATTCGATTTGCTGTCACGTTGTCACCGTTTGTTACAACCAAATTATCTGTCTGTCTATATGCCTTTATGTCGCCATCTGGTCCATAAAGAACCAGTTGAAGATGACCCAGGGTTTTCATTTTATCAGCTTTAACATCATTTTGATTAGAATTGAAAGTCAGATCAAGTGAATATATTCCTGCCATTGATGCAATAGCAATCAATCCCACCGTCAAAGCCACGTATTTCGAAGTCATTATTTTTGCTAGTCTTTTCAGATATTTTTAAGTCTTTAGTATATCTGCTCCTCTCTCATGCTTGTTTTAAACATGAAAATCAAAATACAAAAGAATTTAAAAATCGTAGAACATATTGTTCGATCTAAGAGACTGACTTTATTCCTACCGATTCGTTAAGAGAAAGTTGCAAATGTTTTCCTTCAGGCAAAGGTGTCAGATGTTTTCCTGCAATATCTGAAAGACTGTTTTCCTCTTGCATAGTCAAGATCATCACACTTACAATAATAGCTATTGCAATTCCTATACCAATAATTTTATCTTTCACAAAATATTTTCCTAGCTGTAGTATAAAGACATGATCGTATTATTAGATTAAATTTTTTAATCTAGGTTTTTAATCATCTAATAATGTTTGAATTTTTAGTTCTGTTAATTCTTCCTCACATAAACATGACTTCAGATGATCAAATATTTACAACATATCGAGATGACGGAAATTATACCATATGGGATGGAAAGTGGACATTTTTACAAGAGTGGAAGCGAACTAGTTTGACTAGTGGTTATGGAGAAAATTTTATGATAAGAACGGGCCATGATTACAAAAATCTATATGTGTTTCTAGATCTTCTATCACAGCAAAAATTTAGCAAACACTCTGATTATGCTCTCGTTTGCATCACTTCAAATCCCACTTTCAAAAACAGTTTGGATTATGATGATAAGTGTTTTTTGGTAACGTTGGGATCTCAAAACCCTTTAACTTTTCGTGGTGGGAGTATTATGACCACTGGTAACCATCTTACAAAAATTGAAAATGATCCTAAATTAATTGCAATAGGTAATATTTCAGATGAAAACGATCGTTACAGTTCAATTCCTCATGCATCTTATGAATTCAGAATCCCTATTGAGACAATAGGAAGATCTGATGACTATAAGTTTTATACAGCAGTGTATGATTCAAGTAAAAATCTAGTTTATAATTGGCCTGAAAATTTATCAGGCAATGTATTTCCCAACATACCTCCTCCGTCAAGTTGGGGCCAACTTGTATCTCCAGACAAGTCATTACCGGAATTCCCATGGACAGTACTAACTTTAATTTTTTCATTTTTCATAATATTCATTTTTAATTGGAGAAAAATTTCTTGGCTTAAATCCATTGGCCACAAAAAATGAAAATATACAAATGATTAAAAACCCTCACATTAAATTTAATTAATTCTTTGTGGCAGAGTCAGTTGTAGCATTAAAAACAATAAAAATATTACAATGCACCAATTATTTTATCATCCCTTTATCATGGAGATAGTTGATTGCATTGATAAAATCTTTCAAGCTGATCTCACCATCTATGACCCATTTTGTTATCTTCATAACCCAGTAAGGAATGTGTTGACCATTTAATCCCATTAACGCTAATAGTTCCGAGTCAGAGATGGATTTTTGAGAATAACCCGCCCATTCTTTAATTGCCAAAATTAATTTGTCTTGATCATTAGCTGATACATCTGGTTTGCTTATCAAATTATTTTGAATTATTTGATTAGTATCAGACTGTAATGGTTCCTTGTTTTCCAAGACTTGCCACGCATTGATTATTTTTGTTTGCACGTCGTTTCTCTCATAATCCCATAAGTCAAGAATTATATCTGATTTTTCCATTGGTTTTGCAAATGTTATCATGAAGTCGATTTGCAGTTTATTTCCAATTATTGATGTTGATGCATTTACATTAGAGAAAAAGTGATCTGGATCGTTTACTTGAAGCATCTGATCTTTCTCATAAAGGATGTAAGTGTCGCTATCTGATTTTACCTGCTTTTGTCCGTTAAGATTGGTAAACAATCCTATATGCTGTATGTTTGATGGTCCTGAGTTATCATATACTAGTATCTTGACATCAACTTGCTTACCTGTGGTAAGAATTGCTGTCTCAATTGGGTTGGTATGTGATAATAAATGATAACCCGTTCCATTAATAGAGAAAGGATATTCCGAATCTGAAAAGGCAGAACCGGCAATTGATGGAGGGTTCCTATCACCACTATCGCCCTCTCCACCTGGCTTCAGAATAGGCGGCAATGCAAATGATTCTGTTAGTTGATCAAATATGTTAATTGATTCCGTAAACGATTTGGATTTTGGTGAACCTTGAGTTACTGTATCTGCAATTCCTACTGACTCTGAAAGTGATTTTGTTGCCATGACAGCGGATCCAATAGAATCAGTAATTCCTACTGACTCTGAAAGTGATTTTGTTGCCATGACAGCGGATCCAATAGAATCAGTAATTCCTACTGACTCTGAAAGTGATTTTGTTG
>CAZHDX010000001.1:28613-29580 GCA_964531195.1 uncultured Nitrosopumilaceae archaeon | reverse complement strand
ACAAAACTATTGTAAAATATGAATTTCAACCAATGAATGCTAACGAAATTCCTGAGATAGTAAAAAAGGCATTTTACATTTCATCAACGGGACGACCTGGACCTGTATTAATAGATATTCCAAAAGATGTACAACAAAATGAAGCAGAAATCCCGTTTCCAAATGAAATCAAGATCAGAGGATATCATCCATGGGTAGATCCAGACATCAAAGAGATTGAACGGGCAATAGAAATGCTTCTTTCGGCTGAAAGACCCATAATTCTTGCAGGTGGAGGAGTAATAATTTCAGGAGCATTTGCGGAATTACAATCAATAGCAGAATTGCTAATGATCCCAGTTGTAACTACCTTTAAAGGAAAAGGATCATTTCCAGAAAATCATCCGCTATCACTTGGTCCTATAGGAATGCACGGTCATGCAGAAGCTAATAAAATGATGGTAGAAGCTGATTGTGTTCTTGCTGCTGGCTCCCGATTCTCAGACAGATCAGTTGGTACTTTTGAAGAATTTGAGAAACGGTTGAAAATAATACACATGGATGTAGACCCAGCAGAGATTGGCAAAAATCAAACAACCTCTGTTGCAGTAGTAGGAGACATCAAAACTTCATTGAGAATAATGGTCAAAATGTTGGTTCAAAAAGTAATCAAAAGAGACGGAGAAAGCCTATGGCTAAAAAGAGTAAATGAAACAAAGGAATATTTCAGAGAAAATCTAAAACTTCATCCACATCCGCTTGGAGCAGCAAAAGTTTTGCGCAAACTAAGAGAAGTCTTACCACATCAGTCAATTGTTACAACGGAAGTTGGTCAACATCAGATGTGGGCCTCATTATTTTTTGATGTAATACAACCTGTAACTTTCTTTAGCTCGACAGGCCTTGGCACTATGGGGTGGGGATTTCCTGCTGATATTGGTGCAAACGCAACCAGGCCAGGATTTGCCGTATACAATTTTGCAGTCGA
>CAZHDX010000001.1:20506-28603 GCA_964531195.1 uncultured Nitrosopumilaceae archaeon | reverse complement strand
AAGGAGTGTCCTTATTAGATATTTCATGTGAAGGAAGTTTTAAATTGACAGAAAATTCTTTAGCAGTATCAGTACTTGATAATCTGCCTGTTATTGTTTTGTTGATGAATAATTTTTCACTTGGAATGGTGGCGCAATGGCAAAGGACATTTTACGATAAAAGAATGATTGGAATTGATCTCAAAAATTGTCCCGATTATGTAAAGATAGCAGAAGCATACGGTGCACAAGGAATACGAGCAGAATCAATTGACGAAGTTGGCAAAGCTGTACAGACAGCACTAAAAAGTAATATTGCAACTGTGATTGACATACCCATAGATCCGCAAGAAGATGTTTTGCCCTTTGTAGCACCAGGAACGCCGCTTAAGGATATGATCTTACCATCATAGGAGTATTCATGTGGTCCATAATTTCCGTACTTGTTGAAAACAAACCAGGAGTATTATTCAAAGTGACGAATCTATTCCGTTCGAGAAATTATAACATAGATAGCATATCTGTAGGCATAACAGAAAACCCAGAATTTTCTAGAATGACAATTACAACGTCATCTGATGAAAAACAACTCAATCAGATAATAAAACAGCTTGACAAAATGATTGATACAGTTGAGGTAAAACGCTTAGAAGAGAAAATGAGCATATACAGAGAATTGGTGCTTTTGAAAATAAAAGTAAACAAGCCATCAGATAGCATGGAAATAATGAATATTGCGAATGCTTTCAATTGTCAAGTACATGATGTGAGAAAAACATCAATAATAATAGAAATAACAGCTACTCCTGACCGGATTAATGCTCTTGAGGATCTAGTACGTGGATACGGTATTTTAGAAATTGCAAGGACTGGACTCTGTGCGCTCCAAAGAGGCGGGATCAGTGAAGATTAGAATTTTTGATACAACTTTACGAGATGGAGAACAAACACCAGGTGTAGCACTAGCGCCAGAACAAAAATTAGGTATTGCACAGAAACTTGATGTACTGGGAGTTGATGCTATAGAAGCTGGATTTCCAGTTATTTCAGATGGCGAGATGGAGGGAATTAAATTAATCACCAATGCAAACCTACATGCAGAGATTTGCGGTTTAGCAAGAACTGAAAGGAAAGATATTGACGCTGCAGTGAGAGCAGGTCTCAAGTATATTCATACTTTTATTGCTACATCAGATATACATTTGCAATACAAACTAAAGATCACGCGCGAACAAGCATTGGATAAAGCGATTAAGGCAGTAGAGTATGGAAAGTCACTTGGTTTACAAGTAGAATTCTCTGCAGAAGATGCAACAAGAACAGACAGAGAATTCCTTAAGAAAGTTTTTAATGAGGTTGCAAATGCCGGTGCAGATAGAATAGACATACCTGATACTGTCGGCTATTCTACACCCAAACATATTGCAGACATAACCAAAGACGCTATTGATGCATCGCATTTACCAATAAGTGTGCACTGTCATAACGATTTTGGCCTTGCAGTTGCAAATGCGATTTCTGCTATTCAAGCAGGAGCACAATGTGCTCACGTTACAATAAATGGCATAGGCGAACGTGCTGGAAATGCCTCTCTTGAAGAACTAGTGATGGCACTTCAATGTTTACAATTTGATAAAAACAAATATGAAACAAATATCAACACAAAATTACTTTATGAAACGTCCAGATATGTTTCTAGTGTAGTTGGCATTCATGTACAACCAAATAAGGCCATAGTGGGGGAAAACGCTTTTGGTCATGAATCTGGAATACACACACATGGTGTCTTAAGCAATCCTTTGACTTATGAACCGATTAGTCCGGAACTTGTAGGAAGAGTGAGATGGTTTCAGGTGGGAAAACATGCAGGTGCCCATGGTGTTTCTGCAATGTTAGAAGAGTATGGAATCCAACCCACGAGAGCTCAAATTCAAGAAATACTAGACAAGATAAAAAAACTCGGAGATCAAGGAAAACAAGTTACTGATGTAGAGTTACTTTCCATAACAGGCGAAGTCATGCAAACACCTGGTCTTAAAAGATTAGTTCATTTAACTGGTTTTTCTGTTTCTACAGGTATTGGCAATATGCCATATGCGTTTGTCAAATTAAATGTTGAAGGCAAAGATTTTATCGGCACTGATTATGGAGTAGGACCTGTTGATGCATCAATTAATGCAATTCAAAAAATAACAGGAGAAATCGCCAAGGTACGAATCAAAGATTATAAACTAGATTCAATTGCAGGCGGTTCTGATGCACTTTGTGAAGTTACAATAAAAGTGGAGGATGCCTATGGTAATCTTGCATCAGCCAGATCAGTTGGGGAAGATATTGTCATTACCAGCGTTCAAGCTATGATAGATGGGATAAACAGGATAATGCTCAAAAAGATTCTAAAACAGAAAAATTTGGGAAAATAGTAGTTTTGGCAGCTATCTATTACTAATAAATCCAAATTTGGAAAAAGACAAGTAAATTTAAGTATGAAATTGCCCGAGTTAATTTAGAGTTAATTTATGCAGAAAGGATACATTTTACTTAATAGCGATTTGGGTTCAGAGGAGTATGTGGTAGAAGAGTTAAAACGGATTCCTCAAGTAAAAAATGCCTTTGTAACATTCGGTGCATATGACATAATAGCAGAAATACAAGCAGACACTCAGGAAGAATTCGATAAAACCATATCGTTAAAGATAAGAAGTATGCCGCGAGTTGTCAGTACGATGACTCTTAGTGTTGTGAGTTCTTAACAAACAAAATGTCATCTTTTGATTCTGGAATCGAGCATTAGTTATTTTTCTTGTGCTATTTTTTTAATTTAGCTAAAATCATCTTCGAAGGATAATTATAGTAGGAAATTACCCTTTAATTTTAATTGGAAAAAATCGAATATGAAGGAACAGTGTGGGCCATAAACCATGGATTACCAGAACCACTCCTTCATCATTGTGTAAAAAAACTTACGGAATACGGAGTAAAAAAGGAAGACATTGTCATGACAGATGCCCCTTCTAATGTAAAAATTGGTACTGTTGTTGTAGATATTTGGCCTTATCATTTGGAAATAGGACGTGTTCGTACAGTAAGAAATGATTCTTACATTAGCGGAAGCATTTTGATAATTGAGTTAAAAACAGATTCGAGCGGAGCCTACATAGATTAAACTCTTTAAAATTAATTAAAAATCAAATAGACTTATTTTATATTCAGAAATAATATCAGCATTGAAGAAAAAAAGAACCCCAAATCCAAAGAGAAAAATGCAAACCACCATAGTTATAGGTGTATCAATAATTGTAATAGTTATCATAATAAGTTATAATTTAGATCAGGCAAAAATTTCAGGTCAAAGATTTGGTGATGAACTTGCACAAATACAAAGTGATCTTAACGATGAAACAAAAAATTATGACTCAAATATGAGTCAATATCAGACCGGAAAAATAACAAGAGATGCAATATTACAAATCTCAGATAAACATCTGGATATTCTAAATAACATATTATCAAGATATAGCTTGTTAAGACCACCCGAAGCCTTTGCGCCTTCTTTAGAATTATTCAAACTTTCTACAGAATCACAAATCGATAGTGACAAGCTACTAAAAGAATGGATTCAGACAGGAGAGAACTCTACTCGAGTCAAATCCGATCAGCTCTTACGACATGCATTCGAATATGAAGCGAGAGCTCTTAATTCCTTTAATACTGCCAAAGGAAATTCTGGATGATACTAGCAAATTATTGCTATAACAAACCTTGATTGTTAAGAATATCAAGAGTCGGAGTAATTTCACTAAGAATTTTCTCTTTTTCTAATGAAACCGCAGTTCGGAACAAAATTGGAAATGTAATACTAAGCATATCTGGATCCGTATGAGATACGCTAATAGAGTGGTTTTGAATTTTCTGCTCAAAAATAAATTTATACCACCAGAGAACCCTGTATCTTGCTTCATCTATCCTAGCTTGTAGATAATCTAGATCAATTCTATTACCAATTCTAAAAATTCCAAATTTTATCATTGGGAGCAATAGATGCCCCCCATGAATTTTTTCGTGTTTTTTATGCATCTCCTCTATCACTTCGTCAATTTTTTCTTCGGGATGTATGTCACCATATTCAGGTGCAAAATATCCGGCAATATTTTTATTATTATCATAGATTCTAAAATAATCGCCTTCGCGCTCTAGTTTCCATTGCATAATCCTAATTAAAAACGGAGGTTTATAATCAAGTCATTTGGATGGTGTTCAAGCATTTTCCACAGAAATAAGATTTGCCTATGTCAAAAATCGTAGTGTTCTTACACGTAGGACAAGCCTTGTCGATCCTATTAATTTCAATCGGCATTACTTTGAATTTATAATATCACTAAAAAGAAAATGGGTCAACAATTTGTTATCAATCTCTCTAATTAGGTGACATATCTGATATTAAAATTAATCAAAATACAATAAAAGGATGTTAAGAAATTGGTTTTTAGTTCAATTTTTTTTAAATCAAACATTATAAGTAATAATTACAGCTGTTTTTTATGACTATAACCACAACTACGAAAACCTTCATAGATAATTTAATAGAATATTATATTAACGAAGCTTCTTCTTATAAACAACTAGCCCATGAATATGCATCTGAATCAGAGAATGTTTCAGACGTAACCTTTGGAATAATAATAGGATGCATATATTCAGGATTTTTACAAGTATATACAAACCAAAAACAGAAACCAAATCTTAGCGAAATCCAAGAATTTCATCATATAATAAAACGCAGAATTGAACAAATTAAAAAAGCTGTAGCAGATGCAAAAGTATAGACTTTTAGACTAGCACCAAGTCCTTATTTTAAGACAATGTCAGAGATTATCCATTATCAAATTCAACAAATCATAGACAATGGTCAATCCGTGCAATTATCTCTTGTTGAAGATGTGCAAACAGAACCCATATCACAAAAACAGCTTATGCTTGACGCAATAAATAATAAGTTAGATCCAGAACTTAAAGAACAAATAACTCCATTTATTGAAGCAATCCTTCAAGCCCAACCTACCATTGCCATTAAAAGTTATGCTCAGACAGCCATAACGATTTCAATGCCGAAACGTAGATATGAAAAAATGGGCAGTCCAAATGTTGGCCAAAAGCTAGAGATAAACATAAAAAAAGCTTAGACTAGTTTTTCAATTTCTGCTATGGAATAAAGTGGTAGAGAACAAGTAAAATTTTTGCAAACAAAAACTTTTGTTCTTGATTTTTCATATTCCTTGCCTGCAAAAAATGGATACATCCTAAGATCTTCTAGTTGTTTGTTTGTAGCAATTGTTACAAGTATGGATTCTGGGAGAAATCGTTTTATGAGATTATCATATATCTCAAGGTTTTCCAAATTTAAAATTGTGATCTCTGTTGGTTTTTGCAAATACAAATATATTGTAATTAAAAGTTGTCCGAATCCAAATGGGTTTTCTGCAGCCATGGTTGACAGAGATTCCATTATTTTTACAGAAATTTCAAGATATTTACTATTTTGAGTAAGATGATGCAATCGGAGAAATATACCAGCAGCAAAAGAATTACCAGAGGGCAAGGAGAGATCGTAAATATTTTTTGTTCTGATAATTAATTTCTCATGATTATCTGCCGTAAAAAAGAAATTTTTTTCTTCTTCATTCCAAAAATGAGCAAGCATATAATCAGCATAATAAATTGCCAGATCAAGGTATTTTCTATCTGGATTAGCCTCAAAAAGATCCAAAAGAGCATTTACGAAAAACGCATAATCATCAAGATATGCTCTAAGCTTAGCTTGCTTATCTTTGTAAGTTCGTAAAAGTTCGCCGTTCTTAGTAAGATTTTTTTGTAGAAATTTTACACAAGATTGTGCCGCATCTGCAAATCTTGTATTTCCCGAAATTCGGAATCCTTTTACGAGTGCCGAAATCATTAAGGCATTCCAGCTTGTAAGAATTTTTTCATCTCTGCCAGGAGGAATTCGTTTTAAACGAGATTCAAAAAGCCTTGCAGAGCAATCTTTTATAATATTTTTTATCTCTTGTTCAGATTTGCCAAACTGAAATGCAACAGTTGACACATTGATATTATTCTGTAATATAACATGACCATCAAAGTTGCCACCATCAGTTACATCAAAATAAAGACAAAAAATATCAGAAGAACTGCCTAAAATATCTTGAATTTCTTTTTTTCTCCAAACATAGAATTTACCCTCATCACCTTCTGAATCTGCATCTTGTGCAGAATAAAATCCTCCTTCTGGTGAAGTCATTTCACGCAGCACAAAGTCTAGAGTTTGATTTACAACTCGCAAGTATTGTGGGTCTTTTGTTATTTGAAACGCTTCGCCATAAGCTATAGGCAATAACGCGTTATCATATAGCATTTTTTCAAAATGAGGAACAGACCAGCGCGAGTCTGTAGAATAACGATGAAACCCACCACCGATTTGATCATAGATTCCCCCGTTTGCCATTTTAGTTAGAGTTTTAAAAACAAAATCTTGAAACTTTGTAATGCCTGATAGCTTTGAATATCTCAATAGATAAGAGAGATTTGCAGCATTTGGGAATTTTGGTGCTTGACCGAATCCACCATTTATTGGATCACCGAGAGAAAGAAGATTCAGTGCAGCTTCGTCAAGTATTGATCTGTCAAGATGAGACGGTAATGATATCGATTCAGTTTGCTTCAAAACACTCATGAAATTTTCAGCTGCACTTTCAACATCTCCTGGTTTTTCTTTCCAGAGTTGCGCTAGTTGTCTTAGTATACTTCCAAAACCAGGCCTGCCATAGCTATCCAATACAGGAAAATATGTGCCTACATAGAATGGTCTTTGATCTGGAGTAAGAAACACACTAAGCGGCCATCCTCCAGTACCAGTTGAAAGCTGACAGACCTTTTGATAAATATCATCTACATCAGGTCTTTCTTCTCTATCAACTTTAATGTTAATGAAATTCTCATTCATAATTTGAGCAATATCCTCATTTTCAAATGATTCGTGTGCCATGACATGGCACCAATGACAAGCACTATATCCTATGCTTAAAAAAATAGGCTTATTTTCATTTTTTGCTTTTGCTAATGCTTCTTCTCCCCAAGTAAACCAATTTACTGGATTATATGCGTGTTGCAAAAGATATGGACTGGTTTCTTTGATAAGATTATTAGATTTCACACAACTAAAGGACTGTTTTGAGTATTTGTATGTAATCCAAATCTTAATCTTGTGGTTATTGTGCTAGTCTGTAATTGAAACTCCGAGAAGCGATATTTTTTATCCTGATTCTTTTACCTTCATTTTCATCTTTTGATCATGCCTTTGGGATTATGACCAATGGAACATTCATTTGCACTAATGATACAAAAAATGAGATCCAGTTTTATCATGATATTAAAACCTCAATACAATCAAGAATAGACATGTATCTACAACAGCGTCCTGGCGATATAGACGGTGCACAAACTTATCTTAATAATATGCTAAAAAATGATATTTTTGGCATTTATTTAAATAACTCCAAAGAATGCTTACAATCTTTGGGATACGATACGTCTACACTAAATCCTTTTACTGTTCCTGAATTTAGCTCTTTGTCTGGAATGATTATTGCAATATCAATAAGTGGAGTAATAATAATCGCAGCAAAATTTAGATTCCGTCTATAGATTTTAAATAAAACATTGAATTTTTAATCTATTATGAATTGTAAAAAATGCCATCATACAGATGATGCACATGAACCCTCAGAAAAAAGTAATTCTATTACAAAAGTTGGTCGATGTCTTATTCCACACTGTTTTTGTCATCAGTATATCGATCCTATAGACAGAATTGATGAAGATTTACTCTGATTATCTTACTTTGAAGCAATTCCAACAGTTTCGTTAAGATTTATGGATTTGTTGCTACTATTAGTTTGATTTGTAATAATCACCGACGAATTTGCTATTTCAAGCGATGCTTCTTGGGTCACATTTTTGACAGATGCATTGGCTTTAGCAGTAGCAGCTGCAGCGGCAGACTTCTCTTGAGCAATTTGTTCATCTAGTGCTTTTTGTGTATCGACTAGAGCTTTATTATGA
>CAZHDX010000001.1:19981-20496 GCA_964531195.1 uncultured Nitrosopumilaceae archaeon | reverse complement strand
GAGGAATTTGTTTTGTCCTTGGAGATTGCGGAAGATGCATGTTTTTTAGCAATTTTTGCATCAAGCGCTTTTTGTGTATCTATAAGGCTTTTATTATGATCAGCGGACGAATTAAAAATTAGAATGGCTAATCCTGAAACGGCATGCTTTTTTTGCAATTGTATTGCAGTTTCATTAGTAGTTGAATAATCAAGTAGTTTTAATTTTGCACCAATTGGCTGTGAATCATCGAAGGAAACAATATTGTATCCATTTTTTGGAGTCATTGCATCTATTTCTTGTCCAGACATAAGATCAGTAGAATAATGATAATTGTTTCCTATTGACCATACAAGCAATCCAATTAAAGTAAGTGAAACAGATATGACTATCATAGAATATCCCACCTTACGATGGTTATGCGGTTCTTTCATGTGTTTCAAAAAAATGTAGGCCTGAATTTAATCTTTTATTACTAAGGCCTAACTGTTATGCCATAAATAATGAAATTAAACAAGACATTAAAATAATAAATT
>CAZHDX010000001.1:3919-19971 GCA_964531195.1 uncultured Nitrosopumilaceae archaeon | reverse complement strand
TGCCATAATATATCGAAATAGATCAGGCAATCAAATGATTAATTTATGAATTAACCTTGCGCTCAATTTTGAACATGTGAACAGTAATCAAATCAATTGCTTTTTTGAGATGTTCAAACTCATCAAATGCATGAGATTGATTTTCTGCAATCATCTTTAAAACTGCAATCAATGACTTTTGATAATTATCAGTAGAAGAGACTTCAAGTGCATTTAATTTTGAGAACAAAAGATCAAATTCCTTTTTAGATGAATGTTTTATTTTTTCCATATCATCTATTTTTTTTTATTATATAATAACATAATGGAATATTGCTGGAGATAAAGTTAAAACATGTGCAATAAATCAAGATTCATGATTGAAGAAAAGCTATCTAAACTTGACATCGTTCTTCCTTTACCACCAAAACCTGCTGGTTCGTATGTTCCAGTGATAATTTCAGAAAAGCTTGCTTTTGTATCAGGTCAGATTCCGATAAAAAACGGTAAAGTTGAATACAGCGGTAAAGTGACAAAAGATATTACGATAGATGATGCGCAAAATGCTGCCAAACTTTGTATATTAAATGCCTTGGCTCATCTCAAAGCAGCGATTGGAAATTTAGATAGGATTTCTCAAATTGTTCGCTTATCTGGTTTTGTTAATTCTCCTCAAGAATTTACAGATCAACCTAAAATAATCAACGCAGCGTCAGATTTATTATATGAAATTTTTGGAACAAAAGGACAACACACAAGAATAGCTATCGGTGTAGCAAGTCTTCCATTAAATTCCTGTGTAGAAATTGATCTTATAATCCAAATAAAATGATTTTATACAAATATCTTCAAATGCTACATATACCTTCGATAAAAAATGATTAGAATTTCAAATTGTTGATAATAATTTCATTATCCAATTCTAAAGAGTTTGTCATTTCTCAGACAGACTATACTATAATAGTTTTCAATAGCCACTCATGATCATGGGTATAATCTCAGAACGCTTAGCTAGAAAAATCTATTATAATTCAATTGCTACGATGAAATCTTATCCAGGACTGACAAAATAGATTGGCAACGCAGCAAATTGATGATCGTAATATCAATTGGTCAGAAAAGGAACAATGGTACTATAGTTTGTATGAAGATTCTACAGATCTTTTTTGTGTAATCAACAATAAAGGAATTATTGTAGATTGTAACAAATCTTATGCAGATAATATACGATATCCCAAGAAGAAAATAATTGGGCAGCCCTTATTTGATTATATTGCAGAAAATAATCTTTCCTTAATGCATAGATATTTGGAAGACTGGAAGCAGACAGGTAAAATTTACAATAAAGAAATTTTTCTTAAAAGGAGAAGTGATGCAATTTTTCCAGTATTACTTAGTGCTAGTTCAATACATAGTAAAAATGGCGATACAGTTGCCTGTAGTATTATAATGAAAGACATATCAGAAATAATTCGTCACAGAGAAAAAGCTCAGGAACACGAACTGCAGATTGAGACTGCTATGAATGAGCTAAAAAAGGCAAATGTAGTACGAGATCAATTTTTAGCTATGATAACTCATGAATTAAAAACTCCACTTGTCCCAATCAAAGGATACACTGATTTGTTACTATCTTGTAAATTTGGACCATTAAACGAACTACAACGCCCAAGGCTTGAAACAATAAAATCATGTTCTGATACGATGCTAAAGCTTATATCAGATCTATTAGATGTTCAAAAACTTGAATTAGGGAAATTACGATTAAACAAAGGAAATTATGATCTTTCTGAAATAATAATTAATGCAATAGAAAAGATAAAACCAAATGCGGAACGTTCTGGCATCGTCATTACTACAGATTTACAATTTAATCTGTTCTATCTTTGTGACAAAACTAGAATACAGCAAGTTATTATCAATCTGCTTTATAATAGTCTTGATTTTTGTCAAAAACAAGATGGCAAAATTGAATTAAAGATGTTTTCTGATAAAGATGGCATAAAAATAATAGTGAAAGATAATGGAATCGGGATCCCGAAGGAGAAGCAAGAAAAACTTTTCACTAAATTTTATCAAGCTGACACATCATCTACAAGAGAACACGGAGGATCAGGACTTGGGCTATCAATATGTAAAGGAATAATAGATAATCACGGAGGGAAAATTTGGGCACATTCTAATGGAATCGGAAAGGGTACCGAAATGCATATTCTTCTCCCATCACTCGAAATGAGTTAGAATGATACGATAAAGAAACCTACAAGCTAGTTTATTCCAATCTCAGATGAAGTAAACTTTCTTGAAATCTTCATTTTTTCTACTGTGAGTACTTCAGAAATTACTTCCAAAACATTATCAAAATCAAATGGCTTTAGAAGAAATGCAGATGATCCTATATTCATGCACTCGTTTATCGTGTTTATATTATCACTTGCAGTTATCATTACAACTCGTGCGCGGGGATTATCGTCTATTATTTCTTTTAGAGCACTTTTCCCATCCTTTCGTGGCATTGCAAAATCTAGCAATAAAAGGTCTGGCTTTTCGCTCTTAAATTTTTCAACCGCTTCAACTCCATCCTTTGCTTCAGCTACTAGTCGATGATTTCCTACCTCTAAAATATCTTTTAAAACCATTCGTATAGCTTCGGAATCATCAGCAATCATCACTCTTGCCATGGCAAAAATACGAGTTATTTTATATTTAAAGACAGGTATGTGCTTTTTATTTAAACACGCTTTCAAATGTTTTTAGTATTTTATTTTTAAATTCTTCTACATTGCTTTTGTTTTGTAAATCAAATATCTGTCTCATTATTTTATTTGATTCAAGTAAAATTACAAAAGAATCCTTTACAGAACCATTAGATATAACATACTTTAAAATTGCATCATTTAGTTTTGCTATATCTCCAATATCCTTTTGACTCATCATTGGAGCTAAACCTTTTATTTTATGCATATGTTTTTCAAGATTAGATGAATTTTGTGAAATATCATTGTCATTTTGACATTGGTTCAGAATGCTTTGTAATTCTCCTAGTTCCTCATTAATCTCTTTTTTTGCCAATTTTAGGAATTCTTCAGACAATTACCTCAATTCCTACTTTACTGATCTAAAAAGATTACTTACCGTCCAATGAGCTTGTTCTATCTTAAATTTATTGTTACATCTAGTGCAATAATATGTTAATGCTAATTCAGGAAATTTGTTACCACAGCTTTTACAGACATAGTAATTATCAATGATTTTATAGTCTACTCCAACTATTTTGATTTCCTTGTGACATTTAGGACAAATATCATTATTGTAAGTATTTGCTAGTGATACATTTCCGCAATTAAAATGCTCAATTAATTTATCTTGAATAAAATCTTCAGTACTGCAAGAAGGACAATGAAAGTTTTGAGAAATTCTAACAGAATCACAAAGATTACAAGAAATTTCTTTGATGGATCCAATCTCCACCACTTTACCTGCATTTTCCAGATCTTTCAAATAATTTTGTGTTTTTTCTTTTTCAATCTTATTAAATTCAGAAATTCTTGCAACACTTATCTGAGTTGTAGATTTTAAAAGTGCTTCAATTTTTTTTAATGCATCAGTTGGGATTACACCTAATACTTGGTCTTCATTTTCTAGGGTTTCAAAAGCATACTTTAGATCCTCAAATCTTATTGGTTTTTGGAGAAAAAGATATGCTCCTTTTCTAAGCAATTCCTTAATGTTTTTACTGGTTCTTTCCTCTGCAGTTTCTATGATTATTTTAGCATTGGGTCTAATTTTAAAAAGACGAGACATGATTTCATCGGCATTCATATCTGGCAATTCATAATCAAGCAAAACTATTGGAATATTATCACCGTTAATCATATCAGCAAATGCTTTGATTCCTGCCTTCCGCTACTACATTGGTTTACTTTATTATAATTAATTTTTTTCAGAAAATCTCGGGTTAAGACTTATATTGCCACAATATCCTCAATTATTAAAACGTCTTTTTTTTGACTTTGCACAACCTCATCAATATCAGACGAATTTGAATCAGGATTTCTAGAAGGGAGTGCCATAATCTAACTACAGCAGAACCTGTTTTAATTAATATTGTCAACAATAGATGGACATTGCATTAAAAATCCAATATATCGCAAATTTAAGACAGTTTTGAATTAAATTTTTTTAAAAAAATATTAATTTTTTCTCGAGGGATTACTGCTCCGCAGGCCTTATCATGTCCACCGCCAGATCCACCAAGCTCGGTTGCCAACGAATTAACTATCTTACCTAGATGGATCTTACTCGACCTTGAACCTCTTACTGAAACGGCATAGATTCCATGATCTTCTCTCAATTTGTATGACACGCCCACGTTTTTACCAGACATTCCTAAAACAAAATTTACTACCATACTTGCACCGGAGTCTGTAACTTCCATATATGCAAGATTTTTCATCGTTTTCATATTATCTTTGACTTTTTGAATAACATTAGATATTTTTTCTGCTTGTAATCTAGCAAATTCAAAGGTATTAGGAAGATCATGAGGATATTTTGATTCGCTCAATTCATCTACAAGGTAAAGCAAATATTCGGAATCTTTTTGATGACTAACTATTGTAAATGTTAGAACGGTAGCCTCCAGTAAAACAAATTGTCTATCGAATCTTTGAAGGAGTTTTGAGCCCAAGGGTCTATCTTCCATATAGTCAGTTACCGCAGAACAAGCAGCAATGAATGAGCTATGATCTGTTAATCTTTTCTTAAAGGAATTATAAACTTGTACTGTTGTGCATTCATTGATGTCATGAACTAGTTTAACTTTAAGTGATTTAATTTTCTTTTTAATATCTTCTCCTAAGTCGTGATGATCTATGTATGTGATCGAAATTCGTTTTTTTCTAAGAGCACGTAACAGCTCAACAAATTGATCTTGGTTAGTTTTACTTAAACCTAAATCACAAATATAGAGAGATTTCAAAGATTCATTGGTTTTTAGGGCTTCCAGCTCTGTCATAAGTCCAGGATAGTCAACCAGTTTTGTCTCACTTCCAAAGGCCTGTCGGATCAAGGATGCAGCGCCTATGCCATCAGCATCTTCTTTGTGAGAAATGCAAATAATTTTAGTTCGCGCCATGAATTACCAAGGCAGAGTGACCCTCATTTAAACTAAAAATTCAAGACTTTTTCTTAGTATCCAAAAAAATCTTGAACCTTGCAGCAAGATTTTGATGGCCGCCAACATCTTGTAAAATAACACAATACATATCATAAAATGTGATTCCAAGTAATCTTGCTTCCCTATCAAGATTAGATATTTCATCAAGAATCTCTTTATCTTTTGAAGCTAGAACGAATTCATCAACAAGATTGATAAATTCTTTTTCTGTTTCAACCATTTCTGTTTTTTTTAAAATTTGTGCTATATGGTATAAAGTTGTTAGATTAGACCAACTGCTTAATTTTTAACTGCAAAAGTTGTATGTAATTCTTTCACAAGACAAATTACTTTATAGTCGTTTCATTCAAAAGTATTGATTTGACAGTAGATACAAGTCAAGTAAAAAAAGCACTAGTCAGTCTATCGATAGAAGAATCTTTTCTTGAGATTGGAGGAACCAAATTGTTAAATGATGTATATCGAATTTTATACGAGAGATTTAATTGCTATTTGCCAGATTGTTATGATAATCCAAATTATCTAAAGCCAGTATATGAAGAACTGGGAGCTGGAATGTGGAAAACCTTTGTAGATTTTCTAAAATCAAAATTGGATGAATTTGCTTACCAAAAGGAAATAGGCGATTTCATGAATAAAATAAGCGAATTGCACGCCATAACAGTTTAATTTTGATTCTGATTAGGAACCAGATAAATTATCTAACCCTGCAAATTTTGCACATGTAGCATCGTTTTAATAAGTATTTTTTGTAATATATTCATGCAAACAAAAAACATAGGTCTTCGTAATATTGAAGTTGCAGATACAAAAATTTCTGCAATAGACGGAGTTAATGGTAAATTGATATACCGAGGATATGACATTTTAGATCTAGTTAAAAAATCCACCTTTGAGGAAACTGCATGTATGCTACTCAATGATGATCTTCCTTCGGCATCAATACTTTCTGATTTTGACACCAAACTTGTTGCCTCCCGAGAGGTGCCAGATGGATTAGAAAAAAATCTCAAGAATTTACCAAAGACAGCAAATCCTATGGATGTATTACAATCTTTAGTGGCTTCACTGTCTGCATATGAGAATGAAAAATTAGATGGAAGAGAACCAAATTATTCCAGAGCAATTAATCTCATATCGAAAATTCCAATAATTGTGGCATGTTGGGATAGGATTCGCAATGGAAAAGAGATAATCCCTCCATCAAAAAAGCTGAGTCATGCTGCAAATTTTCTCTATATGCTTACAGGAAATCAACCTGATAATGAATTTGCCAGAATTTTTGATATTTGTTTAATATTGCATGCAGAACATAGTTTTAACGCATCTACTTTTGCTGCAAGAGAAGTTGCGTCTACAAGAGCTCACATGTATGCTGCGGTAAGTGCTGCCATTGGAGCATTAGGAGGTGAACTTCACGGCGGAGCTAATTTTCAGGTAATGAAAATGTTACTGGATATTAAAACAGAAGATATGGTAGAATCTTGGGTCAAGGAAAGATTGTCCCAAGGCAAAAAAATAATGGGAATGGGTCACGCAGTATACAAAACCTTTGACCCTCGTGCAGAAGTATTAAGAGAACTATCAAGAAGATTGTCTGAAAAAACAGGGGAGCCATGGTACAACATTACAAAAAAAATTGAAGAAATCACAGAAGAGGAGATGAAAAAAATAAAAGGTTCTGATATTTTCCCAAATGTAGATCTTTATAGCGCATCTGCTTACTATATGCTAAAAATTCCTGTTGATTTAAACACGCCAATCTTTGCAATCTCAAGGGTAGCAGGCTGGACCGCTCATATAATAGAAGAAAAATTTGCAGAAGCAGCACCAAAGCCCATGCTTTATAGACCTAAAGCAGTATATGTCGGAAAATATTGTGGTCCCTCTGGATGCGAGTACTTGCCTTTAGAAAAGAGAACGTAGCTTTCATTGATTTAGAAAATGAAGATACCAATAGGAATTTTTATTGTAGTAGGCATATTGCTTCTTAGTATTTTTCTTTTTACTGATTTTTTATTTCCTGAAGTAATTTGCAAATCAATTGATAAATCTGAGATTAAAACTTCACCGGGACAATATAATCCAGATCTATTAAATGATATTTGTTTTGGAATATCTAGGAATACCTAATTTCTGGCAGATAGCCATTCTTTTGCCTTTATATCGATATCATATCTATGCAAGACATGAAAAACCATTTCATAAAACGTGATACCTCGTTTTTGTGCTTCACTATCTATCCACCTAAGACCGTCTGCAAGCTCTGGATCATATTCAGAAAATTCTACCAACTCATCTACCATATTGGTAAAAAATGAGTGAGTTTCAAGCATGTCATCAATTTTTTATTTTTGTTATTCAGTTGTATATTCAAAATATATAGACAATCTACGCCTTTTTGGTTGACATATGAATCATAGATATTTTTGTGACGGAAACAGAAATAAAATTTCATGGACTATTCAAAATAGCGAGATAGAAATAAAACAGCAAAGAGATCATGCAAAGATCTATAGTAATATAGTAACAATTGAACAATCAAAATACATTGCACTACATGTAGGGATTTTTTGGTTTATAGGAAACTTCATCATTAAAAATAATGATTCTGTAAAGATAATGGTTGATCTGGATTCTATATATGAACATTTGACAGGACAAAAACAAAATAAAGATAAGATCATACAGTCAAAAACTAATTTTACAAAACAATTGATAAAACAAAGAAATCTTCAAATTCAATTTATATTAATAAAACCAGATCAGAATATAGCAAAAATACTATCTGACTAATAACAAGCCTATATCCATAACATTAGTGTGTGTATGACCAGTAAATATCAAACCGTTATATTTCTTAAAAAAAAAGTATGAGTTGTTATTCTTGAGGAATTTTTGAATATCAGTAAATTCTTGATCAAGTTTTTCTATGATTGCGCCGCTTGCATCGGTATTTCCATCAATGCCATCAGTACCACAAGCAGCAATTATTATGTTGGATCTATTTTTGGCGTGATACAATGTTTTTAAAGCTAGTTCTTGATTTCTACCACCCTTTCCTGATCCAATTACCTTAACTGTAGTCTCACCCCCAAAGATAAGACATGATCTTCTTTTTTTTGGAAAACATTTAATTAATTTTTTTGAAACAAATTCCACATTTCCAGATATTTGTGACATTACCTTTACAGTATATCCAAGTTTTTTTGCTTTTTTTGTCATCGCATTAAGACAATCGTCATTTGTAAGAATAACATAATTTTTTATTTTTGAATATTTTGGTGTTTCGTGAATTTTTCCAGAAATTCCAAGGTTTATTCTTTTTATAATACTTTTAGGTGTGGTTTTTATGAGATCATATTTAGTTAATATTTTGTAAGCATCCTTGAAAGAACTATGATCATAATAAGTAGGTGCAGAAGCGATATCTGATAAATCATTACCAACAACATCAGATAGAACAAGTGATACAGCTTCACAAGATAGTTGCTCAGTTAATTTGCCCCCCTTTATCTTTGAGAGATGTTTCCGCACATAATTTATTTCACTTATATTCGCGCCAGATCTCAATAGGAGTCTAGTAACAATTTTTTTATCATGAAGTGTTACTCCATCAGGTAATGATATAAGTGAAGAACCCCCACCAGATATTAAAAATATTATAAAATCTGATGATTTTCTTGTTTTTAAAAATTTGATGATTTGCACTCCTGCATGTAAGCTTTGATAATTGGGAATTGGATGACTAGCTTGAAGTATTTTAAATTTTTTATTTTTCAAAATAGGTTTTGTTTTATTTGGAATTACAATAATACCCCCATCAACTTTTGTTCTTGAACATATTATCTTGGCCATCAAGTCAGCAGCTTTGCCAAACCCAACAAGAAAAATTCTCTCATATTTCGATAAGGAATACGTATCTTTACCTATTGTCAATTTATTTTTTTTTACAATCTGTTTCAATGATTGTTTAGGTAAAGCTGCACAAAGCCCCGTTGCCAGAATAGACAATGAATCCCTTTTTCCAGGAGTGTTAGACAAATGATCAAAATTTTGAATAATCATATATTATTGATGAAATAGGAGACGTAATTATTCTATCCTGAGGAAAAATTGAATCGATTAAAATGTAATACGATATACTATAAAAAATAGGTATAATAACGATTGAAAATCTAGGATTTAATATGAATGTCATTAGAATTCCAAAGGTAATAAAATTTGGAAAAAATGCACTTTCAGAAGCAGAATATCCAAAAAATGCACTGGTTGTAACTACTGCACCTCCTGATGTTTCCGCAAAATGGCTTGGCAGAATGAAAATTACCGATTATCATCTTTTTGACAAGGTAGAACCAGAACCATCAATTGAAACTGTTCAAAAAGTAATTTCTGAATATAAAACAAAGAATTTATCAGCCATAATTGGACTTGGTGGAGGGAGTTCCCAAGATGTTGCAAAATATTCTGCATCGGAATTAAAAATTCCAAAAATTCTCATTCCAACTACCTTTGGAACAGGAAGTGAGATGACTACATATTGTGTTTTAAAATTTGATGGAAAAAAGAAATTATTGCAAGATGAAAAATTCCTTGCTGACATGGCAGTAGTTGATTCTTACTTTTTAGAAGGAACCCCAGAAGCAATTGTCAAAAATTCAGTCTGTGATGCCTGTGCCCAGGCTACAGAAGGATATGATAGCAAAAAAGGTAATGAGTTTACTCGTACTATGTGCAAGGCTGCATTTGACGTGCTTTATGATGCAATAATGAACAACAAACCAGAAAATTATCCTTATGGTTCAATGCTTTCTGGCATTGGTTTTGGAAATGCATCTACTACCTTGGGACATGCATTATCTTACGTATTCTCAAACGAAGGAGTTCCTCACGGATATTCACTTTCATCTTGCACTACTGTTGCACACAGATTCAATAAATCAATATTTTATGAACAATTCAAAGAGATCATGGAGAAGTTAAAATTTGATCGTCTTGCATTAAAAGCTCCAATTGACCAAGCAGCTGACACTGTCATGACCGACCGTGGTCATCTTGACCCAAATCCAATCCCAGTTACAAAAGAAAACATCATGCAATTATTACAAGATATCAAAGACGGCAGATTATAGTACCGATTTTTGATTTTTTTTCAATAAAAAATTCTATTTTTAGATAATTTACTAAACTTAAATACCACAATAAGTTCACATTCATGTTATAGGGCTAGAAAATGGTTAAGTTTGGAATTCAATTTGGATTAAATGTTGCAAGACTTGGTTTAACTGAGGATCAGATTCTAACCGCATGTGTTTTAGCGGACAGAACAGGATACAACTCTATTTGGTATATGGATCATACAAATGTACCTCAATGGAACCATGCCATTGTTAACGATCCATGGGTTATGCTTTCAGCAATCGCGTCTGTTACAAACAACGTGGAACTTGGAACTTGCGTCACTGATGCGGTAAGAAGACATCCATCCAACATAGCTCTTGCCACAGTAACTTTGGACAGAGTATCACATGGAAGAGGAACATTAGGAATTGGAGCCGGGGAAGCACAAAACATAAAAGAATTCAAAATACAATGGGACAAACCTGTTGCAAGGTTTGCAGAGCAGTTGCAAGTGATAAAATTACTTTTTGAATCGTCACCAGAACACAGAGTAAGTTTTCCTGGTGAATTTTACCAATTAGAAGAAGCATGTCTTCAAGCAAAAAGCATCAGAAAACCCCATCCACCAATTTACATGGCGGCAGGAGCCCCAAGAACCCTTGGATTATGTGGCAAGTATGGAGATGGATGGATTCCTATTGGATATACTCCTGAATTATACGAAGTTCATGCAAAAGCAATAAAGGATTCAATGAAAGAAAACGGCAGAGATGGAAGAAATTTCCAATTTGCAGTAGATATTGACGTGTATTTTGCAGATGATGCAGAGGAAGCATGGGTGAAAATGAAAAACGCAGTAAAGGTAAGCTTATTCAAACCAGAGATTCTAAAAGTTCACAACATTCAAGATATAGAAGGTTTTGATTTTAAAAAATACTTTACAGAGTATTCTATGTCAAATCAAGAATGGATAGTAAAGATGCGTGAAGCAGCACAAACGATTCCTGACAAGGTAGCTCGTTCATCTATTGGCATGGGAACCCCAGATGACATCATTCCAGTATTTGAGAAATTTATGAAGGCAGGAGTAAATCATTTTATCGTCAGATTTTGGGGCTCGGGATATTTCGGATCATTAGATAAATTTTCATCAACAGTTATGCCATACTTTAAAGAATTGGATAATCCTAGAAAATAATTCAAACAATATAAGCTACAATTGCAATTTTATATCGTGAATTATCTTCTCATTTTCTTTATTTTATTTTTTTTCCTTCCAGCATATGGGATTGAAAATTCTTTATCCGATTCTAATATTCAAGTCGGCTTAAGCTATCCTGATATAATTACACCTGGAGATGAATTTGTTCTATCTTCAATAATAAAAACGTCAGCAGATCAGGTGTCAAACATTACGTTAACTATCTCATCGCCACAACTTGATATACCACAAAACCAATTTCACATCGATAATCTTTCTAAAGAATCTACCCTTGGAAACAATTTTGACGCAAAAGTAAGACCAGGAACGCCAGATGGGACTTTTCTTGCAAATGTCAAGATAGATTATTACATCAAAGGTTATTTTGATTCAAAACCTCTAAAAAATTCACTAACCAAAGCAATTGAATTTAATGCCCAATCGAAGCCAATGCTTACACTTGATGTGCAAACACCTGATAATGTTTTTGCAGGAGAACAATTTTCTGTCAAAGGAGTTATAAAAAATCAAGGCAGTGAAGCACAAAAAATATTACTTAATGCATATTCTTCACAAGTTGTACTGAACGGTAAAAAAATTTTTTTATTGACAAATCTCGAGGCAGGAAAATCCTCTGATTTTGAGTTTGTGCTGCAATCGCCAAAAGATATTTCCATTCCAACTCATGCAGTTATCCACGTAAATGGAACATATATGGACAAAATAGGAAAGACCTACTCACTAGATGATTCATTTAATGTGTTTGTTAGACAAAGAGGAATTCTTGAGATAGGTGGAGCAAATGGATTATGGGTGGGAGATTTTTTCATAGCACCGGTAGTTGGAGTCGGAACAATTGTATCATCGGTAATTGGTTTTTTGATATTTCTTTGGCACATCAAGAATTCGAAAAAGAAAAAACGAAAGAAAAAATAAACATGGAATTTAATCAGATGTATCTAAAAATAATTTTTTTCTCAGAATTTGGAACTTCTGATACAAGAGCAAAATTATAAAGAGGATAAGATTTTTTATAATGCTTCATAAAGCTCCAAGCTACATCGTGAGTTTGAAATTCTGTTCTCAGTCCTTCTATTCTCGAGTGGTTACCAAATACATCATATACTATTATAAAATAATGCTCCGGTTTTTTTTGCGGTTTTGCTTTTAATAGCCAAGCTATAGCAAAAACAAAAACAGAAACCATGATTATTGCTGCTCCAAATTCTTTAAAAAAGACCAAAAAAGTAGACGGTATAGTAACGCCAAATAAATTATAGACTGAATGCGAAAAGGACAAAACTGCACTGCCTGCTATCAAAAAGGCTCTAAAATCTGAAAAAATATCATTTATGGACATGTCAGATAATAGAATTTACTCCCATTTATCTATTAAAAGATAAGCAACGCAGAAATGAGCATCCTAGCTAATTTTTACTTTGTTTGGTACCTTGTGCAGATCTGAATAATCCGAATTCAAATAACGAAATTTACTTTGTATTGGAATTAGTTTCATCAAAATTTACAAAAATATCCAAGTAATAATATGGAGATTTTAATTCCTTTGTGAATTTTATTTTATTGCCATTTCCATCTTCAATGGTATCTACAGCATTTGTAATACTTACTAGCACTCTTAAATTAATGGGTGTTGTTAGATAATTACTTCCTGCAGAAGGTATCAAGATCATCTTTTTCTCAGCTGGAATGAATTTTATCTCATCAAATAGTCGCTTATCTGAATCAGAGTTAACTTCCATTGTTACAAGAAATCTACTTTTTGATGAATCAACGCCTTGTAGCTTGTATATTGAATAGCCCCCATAGTAAACATCACCACTAGGCGATAGAGCAATACCTATTACTGGCTCAAATGTATTACGGTTAACAAATATTCTATCATAACTTGTTACAGTTTTATTTACATCCATGTTTAAGGAAAATATTCCACCGTCAAAGGATCCAAACAAAAATTTATTATGATAACTTGAAAGTCCATTCCCATCATAATAAATTATCTGTGTTGGGGCAACAGTTGAATGAAAAGTTACCATTGGCATCACTGAGTTTGATGAATTAAACAAGTACGGATTTTCATTAGGGGGTTGTATTAGTGGAAAGCCATAGTTTGCTCCCTTTTGAATATCATTTACCTCATCAAAAAAAGAATCTCCGTTCTCAGTGACGATTCCAAATCCATTGTGATCAAACGCTATACCAAACATGTTTCTGTGTCCCCTGTTATAGACAGGTGAATTTGGATATGGGTTATCAGATGGAATTGAACCATCCCTGTTTATCCTCAATACCTTACCTATCATTATATTTGGATCCATTGCAAATGGGTGCTCTGTGGCATCACCTACAACAATATACAATTTGTCATCTGTGCCAAAAGTCATAGCACCACCTGAGTGAAAACCGTCAGAGGCAAGGATCTTGTCTAGAATCACAACTGGGTTTTGACCTTTATTATTTACATCGACTACTCTGACTACTTTGTTATAGATGTGGCTGGATTCCGGATCATGATATGTGTAATAGAAATAAACAAAGTGATTTTCTTCAAACTTGGGATCAATTGCTAAACCAAGTAGACCCTGTTCAAATTTAGACGAAGCGTCAGAAACATGGTAAAATGGTTCGTCAACTACCTTGTCATTTTTCATGATTCTGATATTGCCTGTATCTTTTTCTGTAAAAAAGAGTCGCCCGTCAGGAGCAAAGGCCATGCTTGCAATTAATGTCGGTTTGACTGCGTTTATTGCATTACCAGAATAATCTTTAATGTCACCGTCAAACGGGTAATACAATACAAGACTGCTGTCATGTGGAATGTTTGAATTGGTATAGATATTTTTAATTTCATCTGACTGCAGTGATCTAGAATATAGATAAAATTCATCTACTGCTCCATTAAGTGGATATACATTAGTGCTCCAAGACATGCCTCCAATTCTAAGTAACGAGTCTGGTACGTCATAAGAGCCATTGTTTGTTATTGTCTCAACAAGGTTCCCATTTTTGTAAATTCTAATGTTTCCATCACCAAATGTAGCCGCAATATGGGTAAAATCATTTGAAGAAATTGCAATTGGATGGGATCTAACTATTCTATGATCCAAGAAAATATCAAAGTAGACATTTTTTGTATTTCCTCCAACTATTTCAAAAAACCAGCCTGAATCCTGAGCAGCACCAACATCAGAAGCAATTACAGCGTAATTTCTAATTGCAATTTCTGGTTTTATGAAAAAAGAAACGGAAAACTGAGAAGGAGCGATTATTTTTGAATAGGGAACTTCTAACGATTCATAGCGTGACTCGGCAAGCTCCAAAGCAGAACCTTTTTTCCCATTAGAAAAGGTAGGAACGGAGCTTGTGGAATAAATTTTTGCTCCGTCTCCTCTAACCTGGAAAGCAGAAATTACATGTGGAACCAAATCACAGAAATACCCATTGTCAGATTGCAAGTCACAAGCATAATATTGAGTAGATTGAAGACTGTTCCTTTTTGCTTCTATTGCAGACGATATATCAGGTTTTGGTACAACTGGACTGAGTTGGAGTAAAGACCCTTCTTGAGGGAGTACGATTTCATAGCTAATCTCAACATCATCTGCAAAATGACGGTAAGAGACAGGTTGTCCATCTAAAGTTATACTCAGATCGTCGTGTGGATGATCTCCCAAAAGATTCTTTGGAAAGGCAATCCGTAGTGTATCTGCGTTTTTTACTGATCTATCAAGTTGTACATTTAAGGTAGTAGACTGTAAACTAAGCTGTGAAACTGTACCGTTTAACATTATCCAACGAATTGGGAACGTTTGATCTAGGGCGCTAATGGTGACAACTTTTCCAGTAGCATGAGGCAAAATCACATTTTCAAAAAAGTTTTCTAAATTAGGATCATCTGGATCTTGACTGGCAAAGATACCAAGAGATTCTATCTTACCAGCACCATAGATTAATTCATGAGCACCAATAACGGGATTGAAACTATGGTGTGTAGGATATCTTACGCCATAATCTAATAATAGGATATCATCTGGATTTGAAATGTATTGTTCTTCAACATGTTTGTAATTAAATGGCATATTTTTGAATGTGATTGGTACATAAGTAGGGTCTGTCAAGAAGTTGCTTCCTACCCACTTACTGGTTTCATCAGTCCATCTTTCAGCAGGTCCAGGCTGGGCAACTTTTCCATCAAATTGCCAATTATGGCCTTTGACAAGTGTTACACTATCAGTCTCTCTTGAATATTTTACCTCCACTGTAAAAATATTAGAGTCTGCAAAGATTATGGTGCCTCCATTGCTTACAAAAGTTTCAAAATTTTGATACTCTTCTGCTGTGACATATTCCTGATGAAATAGAATAATAATGTCATATATGTTGCCTTTATTGGCATCAAAGATTTTTCCTTCATGAACATCTTCATCTCGCAAATCATCAACTTGTGCTCCAGGCAACGCTTTTGTCACGTATTTATGGACATTAATAAAATATTCAGAACCCGGAATTATATTCTCGTGTTCAGGAGGATCATTATAGAAATGAAACGGA
>CAZHDX010000001.1:0-3909 GCA_964531195.1 uncultured Nitrosopumilaceae archaeon | reverse complement strand
AACAACATCCCCGCGTTCGGGTATCACACGCTGGGCGGCGATCTCTTCACGCTGTTTCTGATTGTATTTGTGTTCCTTCTGGTGGAAATCCATATTTTTGGTAAAAATTATAAAAATGACCAATAGAGTAAGCAGCAAAAGTAAAAGAGGGATCTACTATTGCAATTCTTGGAGTAAAAGTCTGCACCCCCGCTATGACATTTACAGGAGCTCCCTGTGTAGGCAAACCTCCACCACAAGACGCAGAAGTGCCATTCTCTATCGTGTTTGATGAGATGGCGTTAGCTTTAGAGCTTTGATCAAAACATATCGCAGCACCTTGTATTTTAGTAATTGAGTTTTGGGTAATAGAATTAGATATGGAATTTATTGCTAATTTTATCCCTACACGTGTGTTGGTTATTGTATTACCAGTGATACTATTATCTCGCGTATTATTATAGAGAGAAATTCCTACACCACTATCAGAGATATCATTATTTTTTATCGTAGAATCTGTTGCTACATCAGTAAGCATTATTCCAGCAATGGTAGCGTTATAAATTGTATTATCATCTATCATAATGTTATGACAGTCATCTCCACAAATTATTCCGGCATTGTCTTGAATATTGTAAACTTGATTAAATCTAATTATCATATCACTGACAGTATGTGGAGCTATAGCATAGTTTAGACTATCATGAACAATATTGTGTTCAAAAATCATGTTCTTTACATGTTGACTAAACAAACCATACCACATGTCATGTATGTTGTTATTAGCCAAGATGCTTCCAGACCCGGAAGAATATGATATGCCTTCACGTCCATTAGCGTCATAACCCAAATAAGCAATTTCAGAGTTTGTTATATTCATCTCTCCTGTCGAGCCAAAATCCATATTGAGATAAGGTCTAGGTTTTTGACCATCAGTCATTGCAAATGTTTCAGCTACATTGTCTGAGACTCGAACAGAATGAGTTCCCGCAGAAGACTGTGTTGAAAATGTTGCAGAAAAAGCACCTACGGAATCAGAAGCTATTGATGTCCTAATAGGAATGCCATCAAATTTTATGGTGATAGGAGAATTTGCTGCAAAGTTTGCGCCTGCAACTCCTATTTCAGTTCCAGAAGATCCTGTCGTAGAATTGATTGATATGGCAGCAGGTAGACTTCTAACAAAGGCGCTAGAACCAGCACCTGATTCAACATAAATTAATTTTCCAGCATTTCCATCAAAATCAGTATAGTAGATCTCCCCCTTCCATACAGCTAATGATATTGGAGTATTTTGCTGTCCAGAAATCACTGGAACAACTTGACCAATAGGCACATTTGTCTTCGGATCAGTGATGGGCGGATATTGACCAATAGGCAATAGTGCTTTTACAAATCCCCTGCCAAAATCTCCAAAAAAGTATGCGCCCTTAAACTGCGAAGGATAAACATCGCCATTATTGAATGCACCACCGGTAATAGCTACACGCTCTCCCAACCCTGGAGTTGCAACATCAGTATGAAAATAATAGTAGAGCGGATTTTTATAGTTAGTAAGATGTGATGGATTTCCAACTACTGGACCTTCATAAGTGTCCCACCCAAAATTAGCAGGTACTGTGGAATCATCTATCTCTTCTACTGTATCAAAACCCACTTCAGATACGTATAATTTGTTTGTGACAGGATCTAAATCAAAAGAATACGGATTTCTTAATCCATAACTAAATATCTCTTTTTTGATTTTTGGATCAGTTGACGAAGCAAATGGGTTAGTACTTGGAATCGTATATAATGCACCACTGGCATCAGGATTTTCAAGTGGAGTTATTCGCAGTATTTTTCCTGTCAGAGTTGTTAAATCTTGACTAGTCCCAATAATCCATTGGTCTCCACTTCCAATGTACAGATTTCCTGCCGAGTCAAATCTTAATTCACCAGCAATATGGCCGTTAGCCAAATCTGGCTCCTCAAATATTGTTTGCTGACTTCCAGGTGCTGCAACTAGATTTTGATTTGCATCAGTCGTGACTTTGTATCTCAAAACTTGAGTCTTGAATACTCCTGGCGGAGATTCCACTGAGGCATAAAAATAAACAAAATGACTAGTTGTATAGTCTGGCGGAAATGCTATTCCAATCAATCCTTCTTCTTCTATTTTAGACCGTACATTTGGTGAAGTGACAAACGGACTTGTGGTTTTTCCCATTCTGATTTTTTATAACAATAACTTGACCACCTTTTTGTTTAACAAGAAAATTTCCTGAACCATCTAAGCCATAGCCCTTGTCAGGAATGAAAACTAGCTTTACTGGTTCCCTTAGTCCGGAAACTAAATTAGTATAATGAAATACTCCACTACCTTTACCGCTCACAGTAAAAAATTTTGAATCAGAAATAGAAGAAGCGTCTGAGACACTGACAGTATGAGTTCCTGAACCAGAAAAGGGTATCAAAAATGTTGCAGTAAAAGAACCTGAATTGCTAGTGATTACTGAGGAGGGATTTGTAGATACAGTTGAACCATCATATTTTACAATAATAGGAGAATTTGCAGCAAAATGGACCCCGCTTACTAGTAGAGTGCTTCCGACATAACCAGAGGTGGAATTTATCGACATTACCGTATTTGAATTAAGAATAACAGATTTTGTATCAGAATGGGTAACATCACCCCATCCCGTAACTCTTACAGAGTCTATAACAAGATCTCCTACTGCGTTAATTCCGTAGGGACTGTCAATCTTTAACCATTTCACATCTTTGGAATCAATAATTAATTTTCCACCATGATCTACAGTAAGATCAGCATTTAATACCCAAACCCCAGGCGATTCATTTGCAAGGATAGACGAATCTTGGAGGTTAGCTGACAGATCACCTATTCTAAAACTTCCACAAGTGATTACAATATGATGAGCCGCAGGATTATAGTCAACACGGCCTGCAGATTGTGAATCAGGAATCGAAGAAATAAACAACAAGACAAAAATGCAAAGTAAAGGTGAGGATTCTATTATCCATGACGGATATCTCATGATTTTATTCATTATATGATCTATTAAAAAAGCTAGAGATTGTAAATAAAATGACAGATGTAATACATTTTACTCCTTTTCATGAATGAACTATCTAGATTCATCGAAATCTTCTTGCATATAAATACATGAAAATGGCTCAAGTTTTTATTAATTAAAACCATATACAAAAATATCAATCTTATCAATTAATTTTATGCAACTTTTAGGAAGACTAGAAATAAAATCAAGAGAAAAACTGGTGAAATTCTTAAACAGTCAGCAAACTGGAAGGGTTTGTAGTATAGATAAGGACGGATATCCGCAGATTATTCCAATGAATTTTGTCTTTGTTAACGATGCAGTTTACATGCATTCTCATATAAAAGGTGAAAAACTTGAGAACATTAAAAGAAATGGAAAGGTAGGTTTTGAAGTAGATCAGAATGTAGATTTTCTTCCGTCGTATTTTACGCATCCCAATGATGCATCACAAGCCGACACTCTATACATAAGTGTTGTAATCAAGGGATCCGGAACCATTATCACAGATAGAAAAGAAAAATCACTGGCGCTTAATGCATTAATGGAAAAATACCAATCTGAAGGCGGATATGAAAAGATAAAACCGGATATGGATGTAGTTGACGAAGTAGCAATAATCAAGATAATTCCTACAATAATGCGTGGAAAATATAAGATTGGGCAGCACATAGAAAAAAAATCTAGGCTCGAATTAGCAAAGAAAATACTAGAAAGAAACTTACCTTCAGCACAAGACACACTTAAAATCATGGGCATAATTCAAACAAAAAAAGGTTTAGAAGTATTTGAAGAGCCAGAATGGTAGTCATGTCAAAAGTACCATTGCTTTAAATTTCGTTTTTACTAATTTGTTGTGATGTTAGAAAAT